>JBDTMO010000749.1:0-2972 GCA_039934235.1 bacterium
GATGGCGCCTGTCCTGACGGCCGTCGGTCTGAACTGGATCGACTACAGCATCATCATCGTCTACTTCGCCTTCGTCCTCGGCATCGGCTGGCAGCTTCGCCGAGCGATGCGGACGAGTACCGATTTCTTCTTGTCGGGGCGGTCGCTCCCTGCGTGGATCACCGGACTCGCGTTTCTGTCGGCAAATCTGGGTGCGCAGGAAGTCATCGGGATGGGTGCGTCAGGCGCGAAGTACGGCATCTCGACAAGTCATTTCTACTGGATCGGCGCGGTGCCGGCGATGTTGTTCGTCGGCCTGTTCATGATGCCGTTCTACTATGGATCGCGCGCGCGGTCGGTGCCTGAGTATCTGCGCCTGCGCTTCGACGAAAAAACGCGCGCGTTCAACGCCGTCTCATTCGCGGTCATGACTGTGTTCAGCTCTGGCGTCTCGATGTACGCCATGGGCGCGCTGATGCACTTGCTGCTCGGTTGGAGCTTCAATGTCAGCGTGCTGATCTCCGCGGCGATCGTGCTGTCGTACATCCTGCTTGGCGGCCTCACCAGCGCGATCTACAACGAGGTGCTGCAGTTCTTTCTTATCGTCTTCGGGTTTGCGCCGCTCGTCATCGTGGGGCTCAATGAGGTCGGGGGATGGAACGGGCTCACGGCGAAGCTCGCGACACTCGCAGTCTCGCAGGGCCACCCAGCGGGCGCGTACACGCACGCGTGGCAAGGTATGGATGCGCCCGCGAACAACTTGATCGGCGTGGAGTGGTTCGGGCTGGTGATGGGGCTGGGGTTCGTGCTCTCGTTCGGCTACTGGTGCACGGACTTCCTTGTCGTCCAACGCGCGATGGCTGCCGATTCGATGGACTCAGCGCGACGGACGCCCTTGATTGCCGCGCTTCCAAAAATGGTGTTCCCGTTTCTGGTGATCCTTCCTGGAATGATCGCGCTGGTAATTGGTGGACAGGGCATCATCCCCGCCAAGGTTGGGGCGGGTGGTGCACCGCTGCTCGACGCAACGGGCAAGATTGTCCTCGACTACGATCTCGCGACGCCGTCGATGCTGATGCATCTCTTTCCGAATGGCATGCTCGGCCTAGGGTTGGCCGCGCTGCTGGCAAGCTTCATGTCGGGAATGGCGGGCAACATCACTGCCTTCAACACCGTGTGGACCTACGACCTGTACCAGACGTACGTGCGCAAGGAAGCTCCAGACGCGCACTATCTCTGGGTTGGACGCATGGCGACCGTGGTCGGCATCGGCCTCGCGATTGCCGCCGCCTATGTTGCCGCGTCGTTCAACAACATCATGGAACTGCTGCAGCTGGTGTTCGCCTTCGTGAACGCTCCGCTGTTCGCCACGTTCTTTCTCGGAATGTTCTGGCGGCGCGCGACGGGTCACGGGGCATTCTGGGGCTTGCTCTCGGGTACGGTCGCTGCAGCCGTGCACCACGGCGTCACGCTTCCCGCGGGCGCCGTCGCCGGAGTGAAAGGCGGATACTTCGGCGTGCTCGAGACGTTTCGGAGCGAAATGGGCCAGACATTCTGGACGGCGATCTTTGCCTGGACGACATGCTTTGTCGTGACGATCATCGTGAGCTTGCTGACGCGGCCGCGGCCCGACGGCGAGTTGGTCGGCCTGGTGTATGCGCTAACGCCTCGGCCACCAGCCACGGCGCGTGCCGTGTGGGAGAAGCCCGCGTTTCTCGGCATCATTACGCTTGTGTTGCTCCTGATTCTCAACCTTATCTTCCGGTAGACCGATGAGCGCAACCGGTGACCTCGACGTACGTGTTCCGATCGGTGGGCTCTTTACGCTGCTTGGAATACTGCTGGCGCTGTATGGCTTCATGGAGCCCACCGCGGCGAAATCTGCCTTCACCAAGGGCGGGCAGATCAACATGTGGTGGGGCATCGTGATGCTCGTATTCGGCGTCTTCATGCTGCTCATCGCGCGTCCATCGCGAGAGAGGGCCGCACCCTGACAACGGGCACCGAGATTCTCTGCGTCGGCGAGGTTCTGTGGGATGCCTTGCCGGCGGGCCTGTTCCTCGGCGGAGCACCATTCAACGTCGCGTGTCATCTTCGCGCGGCTGGTGTTCCGTCGGCGATGGTCAGTCGCGTCGGCGCCGATCGTCTCGGCGAGGAAATACTGCGTCGTGCAGCACGGTTCGGCGTGGCGACGGATCTCATGCAAGTCGACGCCGAGTTGCCGACGGGCTTTGTGCGAGTGTCGCTCGACGCGTCCGGCGTCGCCGACTACGACATCGTCGCTCCTGCCGCATGGGACGCGATTGCGCCGGACGAACTGCTGCTCGAACGTGCGGCCGCGGCGCGCGCCATTGTGTTCGGAAGTCTTGCGCAGCGCCATGCGACGTCACGCGCCACCATCGAACGCTTATGGGAGAGCGACGCGATCATGGTGTTCGACGTGAACCTGCGGCCGCCATTCGACGATCGCGAGGTCGTGGCGCAGTCGCTCAAGCACGCAAACATCGTGAAGGTCAGCCACACGGAATTGCAGCAGCTCGTGGAGTGGTTCGATTTACCAACCGAGATGCGAGACGCCGCAGCCGCCCTGGCGGAGACGTTCAATTGCGACACGGTGTGCGTCACACGGGCAGCGCTTGGTGCCGGATTGTGGCACGCGAATACGTGGGCCGAGCACCCCGGCTTCGAAGTCGAGGTGCGCGACACCGTTGGCGCTGGCGACGCGTTTCTCGCAGTGCTGCTGGCCGGTCTCCTTGGCGGATCTCCTGCGAGCAGTGTGCTCGAACACGCCAATCTCATCGGGGCGTATGTCGCGACGCAATACGGTGCAGTCCCCACTGATCAGGGCGCTGCCGTTGCGCAGGGCAGTCGGCCGGCGGTGCCTCAGACGAAGGCGCGCCGACGGTAGTGGCTCCGGCTGACCGCTCGCTCGCTAGCGCTCACTTGTCAGCAAACCGCCCGCGGCGGCGCGATGCGCCGCGCATGACCATTAG
>JBDTMO010000750.1:0-2963 GCA_039934235.1 bacterium
CCGGTACATGGCCTGATCGCGGCGGGAATCGACATTACGGAGCGAGAGGCAAGTGACGAGCGCTTCCGCCTCCTGTTCGAGCGCTCGACGGACGCGCACATGCTGTATGACGCGGAAGGAATCCTGGATTGCAATGACTCCACGCTGCAGATGCTGCGCGTCGATTCACTCGACCGGCTCGTTGGCCGGCGGCCTGGGGAACTTTCGCCGCTGCGGCAACCAGATGGACGCCTGTCGGTCGTCGTCGCGGGACAGATGCGTCATCGTGCGATGGTGTCCGGGCATCACCGTTTCGAGTGGACGCACCGCCGCGATGATGGAACGGAGTTTCAGGTCGAGGTGACGCTCACCCCACTCAAGCTGCACGGACGCTCGGTGTTGCTTGCTGTGTGGCATGACATCACGGAGCGCAAGAAGGTGGAGCATGCATTGCGCGTGGCCAAGGAGGCCGCGGAATCGGCCAATCGCACGAAGAGCGATTTCGTCACGCGCATGAATCACGAGTTGCGGACGCCGCTCTCGTCGGTCATCGGGTTCTCGCGCGCGTTGCTGCGCGGAAAATCCGGCGCACTCACGCCAGAAGCGGCATTGTATGCCAAGCGCATTCTCGATAACGGGATGCACCTGCTTTCGCTGATCAACCAGATTCTCGATGTGGCGAAGGTCGAGGCGGGGCGCATGGAGCTGGAGCGCGAGACGGTCGAGCTGGGCGCGCTGGTGACTGAGACGCTGGCGATGCTCGAAACTACGGCCGAGGCAAAGGGCCTGGCGCTGCGAGGCGAGCTTCCGGAGAATGTCGCGCCATTTGTGACTGACGGCGGCAAGCTTCGGCAAATCCTCATCAATCTCGTCGGCAACGCGATCAAGTTTACGTCCGACGGTGAAGTGGTGGTGTCGGTGTCGACAGATCCCGACACGGGCCAGCCGCGCGAGATCGTTGTGCGCGACACCGGAATCGGGATTCCCCTGGAGCGGCAAGCGAAGATCTTCGAGCCGTTCGAGCAGGGCGATAGCTCAACGCGCCGTGAATTCGGGGGTACGGGTCTCGGCCTCTCCATCGTGAAGACATTCGTGAAGCTGATCGGCGCCACCATTGAGGTTGAGAGCGAGGTCGGTAGCGGCACGACGTTTACGGTTCGCTTGCCCGCGCCGCGGTTGTCCGGCTCGGTTACGTTGGCGATGGTGCAGGGGGAGGAAGCAGTCCCTGGTGTCTGAACAGTTAACGGTGAACGGTGAACGGTGAACGGTGAACGGAGTCAGTTAACAGTTAACGGTGAACGGTGAACTGGTGAACGGTCATCGAGCCCCTCCTAGCCGTTGTCATCCTGAGCGAGCGTAGCGAGTCGAAGGATCTGCACCTCCTGTCCACAGTCCACCGTCTACCGTCCACTGTTCACGTCTCCGTTCTCCGTTCACCGTTCACCGTTCACCTTGCCCATCCTGATGCCAACGCTGCGCACTACCACGCTCCTGACGATTGCACTCGCCGCAGCGTGCTCGTCCTCCAACCCGAAGCCGGAGGCACAGCCGCGCCCGGGAACGCGAACGGCCTTCGATTCGCTGCGCGGAAACCGGGTCACCGAGAATGCCCGTCCCGATGCGCCGGCGCGGGCTGGGTTGCTCGTCGTCGCCAATCAGCAGGGTGCCAGTGCGACTATCCTCGAGGCGTCCACCATGAAGACCCTCGCGACGGTCACCGTGGGCGTCGGACCGCATGAGGCCGCCGTGTCGCCGGACGGCCGCTGGGCCGTCGTCACCAACTACGGAAACCGCGAAGTACTCGGCAACACACTCAGCGTGATCGACCTCAGCGCCCCAACGCTGTCGGTTGTGCGCACCATCGATCTCGGCGAGTATCACCGCCCGCACGGCGCGGCGTTCATTCAGGACGGCAGGAAGATCATCGTCACCAGCGAAACGTCGCAGCGCCTGGTGATCGTGGATTTCGCCAGCGGCAAGGTCGACACCGCACTGGCGACGAATGCGAAAGGCTCGCACATGGTCGCCGTGCGTCGCGACGGCAAGCGCGCATGGACCGCGAATATCGGCGACGGCAACGTGACCGAGTTCGACCTCGAGGCGCGTCGCACCGTGCGCAGCCTGCCCGCGGCACCACAGGACGAAGGAATCGCCACGACACCGGGCGGAATCCTGCTCTGGGTCGGTAGCAACACCGACAAGACGGTCACCATCATCGACACGGAGAAGGGCGAGAAAATCGCCACGCTCACGGGCTTTGGCGCGCCGTACCGCGTGGGAATCTCACGGACAGGTCATGTCGCTGTCGTAAACGATCCCGTCGGCAACAAGGTGTGGCTTTTCGAGATCGGCACCAACCGCGAACTCGCGAAAATCGACCTCTCCAAGGAAACGACCATCGCGCGCAAGGACGGCACCCAACCGGCCGACGGTGCAGGCCCGGAAGGCGTCACCTTTGATCCGATTGCTGACATTGCCTACGTAACCCTGCACGGCACCAATCAGGTGGCGGCCATCGATCTGGTCGCGTTCAAGGTGCTCAGCGTCGGATCAGTTGGCGAAGGACCCGATGGGATTGCGTTTTCCCCGCTGGTACGGAAGTAGGCGCTCAGGCCGAGAGGTCTTTCGTTTCAAACCACTTGATGAGTCCCCCCCACACCGCAGCATCCTGAAGTAGCAGGGTCAGGAAGTACGTCACGACCTCGTCTGGGGGGAACGTCGCGACCAGCGCATCCGCCGCCTTCGCGACCGCGGCCGCGTCCTGCTCGGGCACTTCCGTCGTCTCCGAATCGATTCTGCCCTCGTCGTTCACGATGCCGAGGGCGTCGAGGAATGCGCCCATCATGGGGCGGCGGTGGCCAAGGTGCAGGTCGACGATGTAGGCGCTGAGGAGCTGCGCGTCATCCAGCGGCAGCCGAACCGCCTCGCTGATCAACTTCTCCTTCGGCCACGTCCCCACCGTCTGTGGCCGAAACCGGAGAGCA
>JBDTMO010000751.1:0-2956 GCA_039934235.1 bacterium
ACGACGCCACCCTTGATCTTCTTGACGAGCGTGCCTTCGACCGGCTGATCGTTCTCATAGGCGAGGCGAATGCGCTCCCACACGCGCATGAAATCCGCCTTCTTCTTCGAGAGGACGACAGAGCCCTCCTGGTCTTCCAGGTGCTCGAGGAGCACTTCGACTTCATCGCCGATCTTGAGATCGGGGAAGTCCTTGAACTCTTCGAGCGGGACACTGCCTTCCGACTTGAACCCGATGTCGAGCACGACCATGTTGTCGCGGATCTCGAGCACGCGGGCCTTGACGATCTCTCCTTCGTCGATGGAGGCCATCGTCCCGTTGTACATCGCCATCATGGACTCGAGTTCGTCGGCGGAATAGCCTTCGTCGTCTACGAGTTCAGGGCGGAGATTGGCCAGCGGGCGGAGCTGGGCGCGCTGCTTGTCGCGCTTTTCGCGAGCGGTGAGCGCTGCGGCCGATTCGTTGGGGATTTCGAGCTCAGTCATACAGAGGGGTTTTCTCCAAATCGCGGATATTTTCGCTCGCCGCAACGAGTCAGAGGTTCGCGCTATCCCGCAAAAAATGGGTGCGCCAGATGCCGCGCGGACGGACGTCCGGCAGCATAATTTAGGGTCGAACCTCTTATTATAAGGCGCCTTACGCCCAACGTCAACACTAAGTGACGTCGGGACGGTGACTTACGGCGTGTGCCAACGCGACGATTCGCTCAACCTGGTCGGGCTGCGTTAGATACGTCGTGTCGAGGAGGATGGCGTCCCTCGCCTGCACCGTTTGCGTCGCGTCACGCGCGTCGCGCTGCACGAGCGCATCCACCTCCTCCGCGACTTCGACATCAGTCGGCCGACGGCCGAGCCGCTGCGTGAGCCGCCGCCGCGCGCGCTCGAACGGGTCGGCAATCAGGAACACCTTGAGCGGCGCATCAGGAAACACCGCCGTCCCCATGTCGCGCCCATCGACCACCACGTCCTGCGTCTCTGCGGCGCCACGGACGCGATCATTCACCCACGCGCGAATTTCCGGCATGGTCGCCGCATGTGACACGTGCGCCGTAACGTCGCTGCCGCGAATTTCGGCCTCCGCAACCTCACCATCGATCATCGTGGAAAATGCGGTCTTGCCGGGCCGTAGCGCGACACGATCGCCTTGGGCAAGCATCAACTCCGCCGTCCACGTCGATGCCGGTGTTCCGCCACGAAGCATCACGGCCGTCAGCGCGCGATACAACGACCCCGAGTCCACGTGCAGGTACCCGAGTCGCTCGGCCACCCATTGTGCGGTCGACGACTTGCCTGATGCCGCCGGGCCGTCGATCGCTATGACCATGTGCGATCGATTCGGGGAACTCACGACGTCACTCGGCGCAGATCATCCCAGAATCCGGGATACGACACGGCCACGCAGTCGCGATCATCGATGGCGATTTCGTTGCCAGGCAACGTGGCCAGGATTCCGAATGCCATTGCCAGGCGGTGATCGCCACGGGTGATCACGGTGCCGCGAAGGCGCGGGCGCGTGCCAGTGATGACGAATCCATCCGGCAATTCTTCGGCATCCGCGCCGAGGGCCTGCAGGTTGGAGACGACCGCACTGATGCGATCACTCTCCTTCACTCGGAGCTCTTCAGCCCCGTTCACCCGCGTTTCCCCGTCCGCATACGCAGCGAGACACGCGAGCAGTGGCAGTTCGTCGATCAGTGTTGGAATCGCCTGGCGATCGATGGTCACGCCCTTAAGAGCGCTCCCAGCGGCAACGCGAACATTCGCCGTCCACTCCCCGCTGCGTAGCACCTTGTCCTCGAGCTCGACGGACGCGCCCATCTCCGTAAGCGCCGCCAGAAACCCGGTTCGCGTCTCGTTTACGCACACACGCTCGAGCAGCAATTCTCCTTGGGGAGCGAGGGCGGCCAGCCCAGCGAAAAACGCGGCTGACGACGGATCGCCCGGGACGTCGAGATCGACTGGCGAAAGGGATTGGCCGCCGAACAGCAACACCGCGCCCTCATTGACCCACACTTCCACGCCATGCGCCGCGAGCATCCGCTCCGTGTGGTCGCGTGATCGCGTCGGCTCACGCACCGTGGCTTCGACGCCGGCGCAGAGGGCAGCAAGCAGGACGCAACTCTTCACCTGCGCACTCGACGTGTCGTTGTTCCACTCGACCTGGGTCAGTGGACCGCCATGCACGATCATCGGGAGTCGGCCATTCTCGTCCAGTTCGACCCGAGCGCCCATTGCCTCGAGCGGCCGCTGCACTCGACGCATTGGACGCGAGTGCAGGCTTTCGTCCCCCACAAAACGGCCCGTGATTCCCGAACCGGCAACGACGCCAGCGAGCAGTCGAACCGACGTGCCGCTGTTGCCACAGTCCAGCTCACGCATCGTCGTGCGCAGACCTTGCGGACCGACCCCACTGATTTCCATGGAGTCGGCAAGCTCGGGAATCTCGACACCGAGTAGGCGAAGCACGCCTGCTGTGGACTTTACGTCGGCAGAGGGAAGGATCCCGCGAACGCGAGACGTGCCTGAAGCGAGCGCGCTGAAAATCAGTGCGCGGTGCGAGATCGATTTGTCGCCCGGCACACGCAATTCGCCGGAGACACGAAAACGAGAATCAGTCAGCGGAGCCATCCTTCAAGGGCCGTTGCGAGGTCTGTTCGTTCATCACGGTACTTCACGATCACCGGCGTTTGAAGCGAGAGTCCCTGCTCCGCGCCCCATCCGCCATTCACCTGTCGCGCACCGGGCACCACAACCGCGCCGCCCGGAATTTCCAGCGGGCTGTCCGCGCTCGCGCGGTACACGCGTTCGTTCACGAGGTCGTACACCGGCGTGCCGCGCGTGAGCACGACGCCCGCGGCCAGCACCGCCTTCGCGCGAACGATGGTGCCTTCGTACACACCGCAATTGCCGCCGACGAGCACATCATCCTCGATGACGACGGGCGCGGCGTTCACTGG
>JBDTMO010000752.1:0-2955 GCA_039934235.1 bacterium
ACCGAAACACTGGTGGAGCGATATGATGCTGACTGGTGGCGCAATCCGCGGTGCGGCCCGTGGGTGGTCGAGACGTTGTTCGAAGACGCCCAGCGCGAACTGGCGCACGAGCAAGCGCTCCGCGTAACGGGCAAGGCCCTGACCTTCGCGCCACTCGTCCGCAGCATCGAGCGAATGCTGACCTGAGGCTGTTGGCCAGCGCGAAGCGACGGGTCAATGACGGGGAATGAGGTGCAGATCCTTCGACTCGCTGCGCTCGCTCAGGATGACAGGGTTCGCGTCGCTCGCTCAGGATGACAGGGTTCGCGTCGCTCGCTCAGGATGACAGGGGGCGACGAACGCCTTCCATCGTCGCGCCGTCCTTGATCAGGCGAGCCTTGACTGCCTTGCCGTTCTCGAAAAACACCGTGAACCGAAAGGCCGAGTCGAACTCTGCGCCGAAGGTATCGCCGCCGAGATAGGTAAGGCGGATTGTTCCTTGACCTGGCGCTTCGCCTTTTGCGGCGAGTCCGTCTGCATCGCTGAACACTCGCAACGGGAGCACGCGCCCGCTCGGCATCACGATGTCGTACGTCCCGAGGTATTTCGCGCGATCGTTGACGGCGAGTTGCACCAGGGGCGTAAGAATCTTTGTGTGTAGCGGCAGCCCAAGCACCGCAGACGCGAGGTTGTCGGCGAGGAACTTTGGGTTGGAGCCGAGCGTGTTGGTGAATACGACGACGCGAAGAGAATCGTCGGGGAGCCACAGCTCTTCTGCGCTGAATCCATGCACATCGCCGCCGTGATGAACCACCGCGTGCGTGCCCAGGCGCAGCGGGATGAGACCAAATCCGTAGCGCGTCGGCGCACCGGTGCTCAGCGTATCGGAAACGGCCATCCGGGCATACGTCGCGGCGGGGAGAACGACTCCGGACGTGAGCGCGCTGTTCCAGCGCAGGTAATCGGGGACGGACATGCACAGTCCGCCGGCAGCCCATGGCTGCGTCATGCTGATGTACGCCGTTGGCCGCATCTTACCCGCTGTCGACTCATAGCCGGCCGCGAACGTGGCACTGGTTGGCCGCGATGGACAGTACGTCGCCGAACGCATGCCGAGCGGCACAAAGAAGTTGCTGCGGACATACTCGGCGTACGACACGCCGGAGATGCGCTCGAGGATCATCCCAAGCAGCACGTAACCAGTGTTGGTGTAGTGCCATTGCGTGCCCGGAGTGAAGTCGAGCGTGTCCTTCGCGACGAATGCGACGAGGGCCGCGGGCGTGAGATCTTCTTTCCAATGCCGGCTCCACCTGCTGCTCGCCGTGTAAGACGCAATGCCGGAAGAGTGGTTGAGCAGTTGTCGCACGGTGACGGCGCGCCATTGCGGATACTGGGGCAACACTTTGCCGAGCGAGTCGGTGAGACTCAGTTTGCCCGCGTCGATGAGTTGAAGTATCGCGGCGGCGGTGAACTGCTTCGTGATGGAGCCGATGCGATAGATCGTACTCTTTTCCGCGGCCAGGTGCCTGCTCCGATCACGTTCGCCCACGCCAATCAAGAGCAGCGTGTCCGAGCCCTTGACGACAGCCACCGTGGCACCGACCGCGGGTCCGTCAGAAAGAAACTTGCGCGCAAGAGAATCGAGGCGCGCGCTCACGACAGCTCGGCTGGTTGTTGCGGCGGCGGGCTCTTGTGCGTAAAGGCCCGTTGCCCAGAGCATCGTGACAACGACGAACACCAGGGAGTGCAACCGACGGGCCGGCGTGAACAACATGAAAAACGAGGAGGATCAGAGAGAGGTGTAAAGCCGGTAGAGTACCTGCGTCCCGAATTCTTCCCAGCCTATGGCGGCAACTCTTTCGTAGAGCCCTTGCGCACACGCGAGGCCAGGCAAGTCCAACTTCATTTCCTCAGCGCTTGCGACGGCGATGCGAATGTCCTTCAAGATGTGCTTCACGTAAAAGCCCGGCGCGAAATTCTCGGCGAGTGCGCGCGGTGCAAGGTTTGTCATCGCCCAGCTCCCTGCCGCGCCGCCACTGATGCTCGCGTGAACGGCGTGTGGATCGAGCCCGGCCTTCCGCGCGTATGCCAGCGCCTCGCACCATGCTACCATGCCAATGGCGACCGCAAGCTGATTCGCCATTTTGCAATGCTGACCCGAACCAGCCGGGCCAAGCAGCGCGATATTCTTACCGAGCAGTTGGAGGATTGGTTCCGCGCGAGCGAACGCATGGTGTTCGCCACCGGTCATGATTACGAGCTTCGCTTCGCGGGCCCCGACGTCACCGCCGGAAACTGGTGCGTCGAGCGCCAGAATCCCGCGCGCCGCGGCGGCCTCGGCAATGCGACGCGCGAGCACGGGGCTCGACGTCGTCATGTCGATGAGCAAGGCGCCGTCGCGCGCATTGGCAACGATGCCTTGCTCGCCGAGGTAGGTCTGTTCGACGTCGACCGGAAAGCCAAGCATCGTGATCACGACGTCAGCAGCGCGCGCTACGCCAGCAGCGGAGTCGTGCCAATGCGCGCCGGCGTCGAGAAGGGTCTGCGCTTTTTCCTTCGTGCGGTTGTGGACTTCGAGCGTGTAGCCTGCGGCCGCGAGATGGCCAGCCATGCTGCGGCCCATGACGCCGGTGCCGATGAATCCGATGACGGGGAGCTTGGGCATTTACGTTGTGTTGGGTGGCGCGTTGCTCTGAACTACTTGAATAATATCAAGCTGAAAAGGGCAACCGTCTTGTGTAACTGAAAGGACAACTGTCTTGTGTAACTGAAAGGACAAGTGCCTAGTGTACTGAAAGGGCAACTGCTCTATCGCGGATCACACGGAAACGCGCGGATAAAGCGACCGCGTTGACCTATATCAATCAAAGGCTGTTGCAGTATCCGCGCGCGTCCGCGCGTTTCCGTGTAATCCGCGATGAAGCAGTTGCAGTTGCAGTTGCAGTTGCAGTTGCAGTTGCAGTTGCAGTTGCAGTT
>JBDTMO010000753.1:0-2951 GCA_039934235.1 bacterium
GCTCAGGATGACAGGGTGCAGATCCTTCGACTCGCTGCGCTCGCTCAGGATGACAGGGTGCAGATCCTTCGACTCGCTGCGCTCGCTCAGGATGACAAACGCCGAGGATGGCGTACGCCGCAGCGATGGCGAGATCGCCGATCGTATAGCTGAACACCATGTCGCCGAAGTCCACGATGCCGACGATACGCTGGTCGCGAGAATAGAGGTCGTCGCCACCACCGACCAGGACATTGTGATCGTTCAGGTCATTGTGCAGCGCACTCCGGCGCAAGGCTGGCAACAGCGGCGCGACCTCGCGATCGAATCGAGCAAGCAGCACGTCGATCGTCGCGCCGAGTTGCGGGTCGTCGATCAGCGAGCGATAGGTGTCGATGACTTCGCGACCCTTTGCGAGATCCCAATGAAAGGCGCGATGTATGGCTGGATGATCAAAGTCAGACAGGCCTTTGCTCAACTCGCCGATCCGGCGCCCGAAAGTCTCGAAGAGCGCTGGTGTGCGTCGCGCCGATGTTGCGAGCGGAACGCCTGGCACGTGTGTCACAGCCCAGGCGAGATGATGTCGTCCGTCGGCCGCGATAATGTCGGTGATGGTTTCGCCACTTACAGTGGGGATCACGCGCGGCACGATGTCGAACGTCGAAGCGAGATGCGACATCACCTGCTGCTGCGCCACGATCACCGATCTGTCTTCGAGTGCGTTCGCGATCTTGAGGACGACGCGATCGCCAGTCGTCGTCGCGAGAAGAAAGTTCTGATCGCGCTCACTGCTTAGCGCGGTCGCTCGGCCGTCGAGTCCGTACAGGTCACGGGCGAGTTGCGCTGCGGAGTCGGCGTCGAAGCGAGGCGCGTGATCGAGCATCGTGTCTGCGGAATGTGCGAACCAGCTGTCCCTTGATCCTTGCTGAAATTGACCTGCGGAACAGTGTTCGCGCCAATCATGTCTGCGAGCACCCACCCGCTTCGCTCCTGCGGGATGACAGGTTGACCAGTTGAAACCACCAATCGACGGCTTTAGCTGCAGCTCGGCGTCGCGCTCGCGAGATCGATGGTGCAGCCAGACAGGCTGATGCCGCCCACGGTCATTGTCACCGCCACCTTGCTGGTGCCGTTGAACGTCATCACCAGATGCGTCGTCAACGTCGACCCTCCGCCAAAAGCGGACGTCTGGTCGAGCGTGATGGTCCCGGAACTCGGATAAGAGCCCGAGACTGCATTCGCCGGAATGACGAGGTTTGTGATCGTGGCAGCGCTGTGGGTCGTGAATGATCCCGCGGACTTGAGCGAGCCGGTCATGTTCGCCGTGCTCGTGCCATTGAGCGTGTGAGAGTTCGTTTGCAGCCCACTCAGCGTCTGGTCCTGCTGCACGTCGATCGTATAGCTGTTGCCGTCCGAGTTGACCGTGCCGGCCACGGTGTTCTTTACGCGAACCGACGCAATGGTGGCACCGTCGAACGCTGACAGCGACGTACCCGCAGCATTGAAGAGCGCATAGCTCGACGTAACCGTGAGCCCGTTTGTCGTGATAGGCGGACAGACGAAAACCTGCGACGCCGCGGAGTAGGCGCACCCTGACGGCAGTGTGTTGGTCGACGGAATGGCAACGCCTCCAGCCACGGACGCGGCCGCTGAGAGTCCTGGCAGCGACAGCTCGCTGAATACCTGCGCCAGGCTCACGGGCTGGCTGTTGCCTGGATTGGTGCCGGCGTCGGACCCGCACGCGGAGAGGAACACAGCGGCCGCAACGACTGCGGCGCTAAGAGTCTTGGACATGAGTCGTCCTGAAGTCGGTGAGTAGGTCATTTCGGTTTCTACCCACATAAGCCAATTTTGTACCGCGGCCATTTTCGGCCGCGTCCGCTAAACCGCATTTGTCATCCCGCACTCGCTCGCTACGCTCTCGATTGCGGGATGACATCCATCACCACTTTGGCGTCACACCGGCTGCCGCAAAGAGATCCTTCGTCTTGTAGACTCGCCCGCCGCGAACCACCTGCACCGTGCGGCGTATGTCACTGATCCGCTCCGCAGGCTTACCGTCAACGATGACGAGATCTGCCACCTTGCCGACCGCGATACTGCCGTAGTCCTTGTCCTGCTTCATCACGCGCGCGGGAACGATGGTCGCGATCTGCAAGACGTTCGCCGCCGGAATTCCCGCGCGCTCGTAAATCTCGAGCTCGCCCTGAAGCGGCAGGCCAGAACCGTTGTCCGTGCCCGCGACAATCGTAACGCCAGCATCGAACAGCCGCTTTACGATACGCGCATATGTCGCGTCGCCAGCACGCGCACGCGCAACGTCCTCTGGTGAACCCGGCGCGCCCTGCAGGTATCCGCGTTGCATCACCGGCGGCAACCATGCGACGGTCTTGCCCATGACGGGATCACTCCCGT
This sequence comes from bacterium, assembly GCA_039934235.1. Taxonomy (GTDB): domain Bacteria; phylum Gemmatimonadota; class Gemmatimonadetes; order Gemmatimonadales; family Gemmatimonadaceae; genus AG11. Next base: position 2,395 of record JBDTMO010000753.1, read on the forward strand.
CGGCCAATGGAGACCTGCTGTTGAATGCGCCGAGTGTCGGGTCGATGACCGTGTGGTGGGCGCGGAGGAAGTCGATGAGCTCCGTCATGCGCGGTGCGTCGGCGTCGAACGTTGGATTCACGCGCGCCGCCACCTGCGAATACGCGCGCATCTTCGGCAGGTAGAGCGAATCCTGATAGAAGGTCGAGACGAGAAACGCGATGTGATTGATTTCGTCGAAGCCGAGTGTGACGGCTGCAGGCACGGTGAGGCCGCGCGGCACGTGCCCACTCAACCGCATCCCGCGCTTATGCGCCTCCTCGGCAATCACAGGCACGAGGTCGGGATGAATGAGGTTGTACAACTTGATCTGCTTGTAGCCCATCGAGTCGTAGCGCGCGACCCATGTGCGCGCCTCCTCCTCTGTGCGGACGAGCGTTCCGGTCGGTCCTGCCCAAAGACCAGGACCTTCCATGAATCCGGCAAGCACCACGCGCGGGGCGAGCAGGGTCGCGCGGTCCGCTCGCTCGCGATACGACAGCGCGTCATCGATGTCGGAGGCGAGGTCACGCACGCTG
>JBDTMO010000754.1:0-2950 GCA_039934235.1 bacterium
CGAGCGGAGCGACAGCGTGTCATCCTGAGCGAGCGGAGCGACAGCGTGTCATCCTTCCATGAGAAAGCCACATAAGTCAAGGCCGACGTGGCGGCCCCAGGTCTCGCGACGCACGCTCCGACATTCGCAATTCTTCCATCCGCACTCTGAGTAGGCACGTAGGCCTGGTGCACATTGGAGTCCGACCCGGTGACGTGCTTCGATCTGAGCGGCGGCCTTAGCCAGTCTCCTGGCCAGCGGGCGAAAGGATGACATCGAAGTCACGTCCGACGGGGCGATCGTTCGGAGACGTGGCGCGTGAGATGGGACTGAGCGTCAGCGGGGCGAACTTCCTCGGGTAAAAGAGTGGTCGGGTGAGGAGGTGCGGGAATTACGCCGCGGTGACGGACCGCAGCGGGACATACGGTTCCTGCGTGCGCCAGAGATGATGCAGTAACACCGCCAGCTTGCGCGCGACGGCGACGACCGCGCGCTTCTTGGCGTTCTTCCGGCCGCGCGCGGCGAGCCCGAGGCCCCAGCGCCGCAGATCCGTGTCGGGCCCGAAGGGACCCAGGACATACTGCGCACTGCCGACGAGCAGCCGGCGCAACAAGCCATCGCCGGCTTTGGTGATATGACACTCGGGGTCCATGCCCGCGGACGCGCGCTTCTTGGGCCGCAGGCCGACGTAGCTGCCCACCGCGCGACTCGTGGGAAAGCGCGCGGGATCCTCCAGTACGAGGACAAAGCAGAGCGCGGTGAGCGCGCCGACGCCGGCGAGCTGCATGAGCGCGCGCGCCTCCGGATACCGCGTCGCGACGCGCTGCGCGATCGCGCGGTCACACTGGCGGATCTGCGTGGTGAGCTGGGCGACCTCCGTGAGCACGGGCGTCAGCGCGGGCCCGAGCCGCGGGGGCACCGCGGGCGTCGCGTGCTTCACGAAGCTCTCCGTCGCGCACCGCGGGATCCGGCCTCCCATCGCCTTCACACTGCCGCGCACATGGTTCACGAGGAGCGTGCGCGCGCGCACGAGCGCATCGCGTGCGCGCAGACCGGCCAGATCGGCCTGCGCCTCGAGGCCGCGATGCTGCACCGGGTGGAGCAAGCGGGGATCGGCGCGGCCCAACCGCGCGAGGAGTTCGGCGTCGACCTGATCGGTCTTGGTGTTGTTCTGCGCAATCAGTTGCACGCGCCGCGCATTCGACACGATCACCTCATGCCCGAGCGCGGTCAGCGTGCGCGCAATCCACGGGGAATGCGTGGTGGACTCGAGCACCACCCGCGCGCGCGGCAGGTGGCCGAACTTGCGCATGAGCGCGGGCAGGGTCGTCGCGATGCGACTCTCCTCCGTCACCTCGCCCGCCGCATCGAGCAGGCAGAGCTGCGAGAAGCGGTCCCCGATATCAAAGCCCACCGTGATCTCTGGCTGTGTGGTCCCGTGCAGGGTATCCTTCGACATAAGCCACCTCCGCGGCTAGTGAGTCTTCGTACTCATGTTGGACTTGGGACCTGCTGCTGTACACAGGAGCCCGTGGTCCGGAGGTGGCTTTCTCATTCCAACTGAGCGAGCGGAGCGAGTCGAAGGATCTGCACTCATTTGTTCCACTTTTGTCACTAACAATTACAAATAGATAATGGACGACGCACTCTACTTTTCCGAGCAACACCTCGCCGTACGTCAGATGGTTCGCGAGTTCGCTCGCGACGAGGTGGCGCCAGTCGCCGCTCGGCTCGATGCTGACTCGATCTTCCCGTGGGAAAACGTCAAGCGCATGGGCGAGCTTGGACTCCTCGGCGTGCCGTGGGAAGAGGAGCTGGGCGGAGCAGGCTTCGATCTGCTCAGCTATATGATCACCATCCAGGAACTCGCGAAGGTGGATGCGTCCACTGGACTCACGGTGTCAGCGCACACCACGCTGGGCACGTCACCGATCGTGCACTTCGGTACCGACGAGCAGCGCGCGCGCTACGTGCCCTTGCTTGCCAGCGGTAAGGTGCTTGGAGGCTTCGGCCTCACGGAGCCCGATGCAGGTTCCGACGCCGGCGGCACGCGCACGACTGCCGTGAGGCGCGGCGATCACTATGTCGTGAACGGCACCAAGCGCTTCATCACGCACGGCAGCGTCGGCGAGATCTTCGTCATTACGGCGGTGACGGATCCATCCGCAGGAACGAAGGGCATCAGCTCCTTCATCCTCACGAAGGAGACCTCGGATCTCGACAAGGTGCGCGACCTTGGCATTGGCCACGACGCATCCCTCCCGGCGATGAAGGGTTTTCGCGCTGGCAAAAAAGAGGACAAGCTCGGCTGGCGCGCGTCGGATACAGCGGAGCTGATTCTCGAAGACGTCGAAGTGCCCGCCGAGAATCTCGTCGGTCGTGAAGGGCAGGGGTTCGTCAACTTCATGAAGACGCTCGACTCCGGCCGTATCGGCATCGCGGCACTCTCCGTCGGTATCGCGGAGGGCGCCTACGAGGAAGCCGTGAAATACGCCGCTGTTCGCAAGCAGTTCGGGAAGCCGATCGCCGAGTTCCAGGGCATTTCGTTCCAGCTCGCCGACATGGCGACGGAAATCGAAGCAGGCAAGCACCTGATGTTCCACGCGGCATGGCTCGCACAGAATAAGAAGCCGTTCGGCAAGGAAGCCGCGATGGCCAAGTTGTTCTGCTCCGAGCTGGCCATGCGCGCGACCACAAAGGCGGTGCAGGTATTTGGCGGCTACGGCTACACCAAGGACTATCCAGTCGAGCGCATGATGCGCGATGCCAAGATTTGCGAAATCGGTGAAGGCACGTCGGAGATCCAGCGCATGGTCATCGCGCGACACGTCTTGAAGGAGCTCGCGGGGTAAGGCACTCCTAAGGCCTTACACCACAGAAAGTTGCGGACAAGCCCGGCAAGGGTTAGCTATTCACCAGTGATCTATTCCCTGACTTTCCCGTATCCGGCGACGCGCGGCGACTCGCGCCT
>JBDTMO010000755.1:0-2948 GCA_039934235.1 bacterium
TGTCCGGCGCCAAGATGGGTGCACTCTCCAGCCCGATGCTCATGCAGCCGAACGAGGCCTACACGATTTCGTTTGCCAAGGTGCCGGCTGGGACGTACAACTTCACCTGCACGCCGCACGCAGCAATGAACATGAAGGGCGTCATTACGGTGAAGTAGTTTCTTTCGGCGCAGACCTGCGCTGCACGATGGGGCGGATGCGAAGAGCATCCGCCCCATCGTGCGTCTGGTATCATGTCGTGGCACGCGCAAGCTCATCTGGATGCGAAAACGAGGTGAAGCGTCCGCTGGTGTGCGACGTGCATGATCAGGTGGAGCATTTCCGTTTCACGGGTGGCTGAAGCACACCAACCAATTCGCGGATACGTGCGCGTGGTACGTATCAGATTCACACTTGCCGTGGTGATTGCGTTGCGAGATGAGGCGAGGGAGGCCAACGTTTCCGTATGAGCACGCGCCGCCGCTCTACTCGCCGACGTCAGCCGTTGCCCGCGCATAATCCCGCTGCCTGGATTGGAGCGCGTGCCCGCAATACCCTGCGTCGTCCGGTTTTTATCAGCACCGTGAGCGCGCTGACATTTGCCATTTCCCTTTTGGCCCTTGTCGTTGTGCCACAGCAGGCGCGAAAGGCGGCAGCGGCAATGCGCCCACCGGCAGCCTTGCGTCCCGACACGGAGCCCACGGTGTCGGCATTACGCGAAGCGGAACGTCAAGCGGGTGTTGCCGACTCTACGCTCGTGGCGACACGGAATGAACTCTCTCAACTCATTGTCGCGACTGCGGCGGCCGCCGTCTCCGACACAACGGCTGGCGTTGCCAGGTCCGGCGTCGACGTTAGCGGCCGCCGAACGCTGCTGACGGAACAAGTGGCGCTCTTGGGACGGCTGATCCTGCGATCCGAAAATGCGCCCCTGCTCGCCTCCTATCGCGCGCTCGCGCAGGCTGCCCCCATGCAGGGTGATCCGCGGGTAAAGGCGATGCTCGATTCGCTCGTGGAAATAGAGCGCGAGCGTGACAGCTACAGCGCCGTAGGTGGAGTCGACCCCGTGTTCGTTGCCCTTTCCGCCCGCGCAAACGAGCTCGGACGAAACATCGAAGCACTCGCGGACGCTCGGCGAACCGCGATCAGGAGAGAGCTCACCGCTCTCGCACCGCCACCGCAGGCAATACCGGCGACGGAAACGGCGTCTCGCCCGCTTCCGGATACACTGGCGCGTGTCCGGGAACGAGAGGCGGCACGCAGTGCTGTGTCGGGCGTGGCAAGCCGACTCGCCCGCGAACGCGCGGAGCTCGTCGGACTTGACGCGCGCGAAGCACGAGCCAGTGAGCTGGCCAATGTCGGCGCCTCTCCGTCTGCGATGCTTGCTGCCGCATTGGTGTTTGCCGCTGTCCTTGGTTTTGGTGTTGTGCTCTTTGATGAAGTTCGCCACCCGCGCGTCGCGGATAGCTATGAGGCGGAGCGAGCAACGGGAGTTCGCGTGGTTGGCGAGATCCGTCGACTTCCGCCATCGCCCGAGCAGGGGCGGCGAACGGGGGATCGTTCGGCGCCGACATATCTCGACCCCGGTGGCGACGGCCACCAGCTCATTTACCTGACCATTGCCACAGCCGGCGTGAACATGGTGATGCTCACCGTAACAGGCGACAGCATCGCAATTTCAGCCGTGGTGGCAATCAACTTCGCGGCGATTGCCGCCGACGAAGCACGCGAAACCCTGCTCATCGATACGGACGGGTCAACCTCGACGGTCACAGCAGCACTTCGAATTCGTTCGAGCGGAGGTCTCGCGGCAGTAGCGAAGGGACAGGCGGATTGGCAGCGCGTGATACGGAACTCGCATCTTGGCCGCGATCGCACCATCGACGTTGTGCCAAGCGGCGAAGACGTACTGGCGGTGGAGGAGATCGTCGAGGTGCTACGGCGCGACGGTGGCGCGCTACCGAAGCGCTACGACGCAATCGTGGTGGTGAGCGCACTTAACCAAGTGTTGTCTGGCGTCGCGGCAGCGCTTCCTGTGCCCGATGTGCTTTACTGTGTACGCGCCGGACAGACACCAATCGCGGAACTCAAGCGGTCGATCGATGCGATTGAGCTTTCCGGCGCCAACGTTCGTGGGATAGTGATGTGGAACGCACCTGACCCGATCCTCTCGCAGTTGCGGCCGGTCGAAGATTTGGAGTTCGAGACGGTGGATGAGGCCGAGACCGTGTCATAGTGGGCTTGGACAAATACCATGGGCTGCCATTACTGGCTTTAACACACGCCGCTACAACGCCACCATAGGGACATCACTGCAATACTATTAACGCTTCGGGCCGATTGAGTATTGTGGAATGCGTTCACCGTTCGCTGAATACTCGATGAGCGCAGCGAGTCGGCGCGCCCGCGTCTCTTCTCGCTTGGCGCTCGACACGTAGTGCGCGACAACGCGTCGATAGCCGGCCGGCTGTGCTTGAAAGAAGCTCCACGCCCTCGCGTTCTGCTTGAATTGGCGCTCCGCCGCCGCATCAAACGTGGCTGCCTTCCTCTCGAAGGAATAAATGCCGGAGCGTGCTTCGTCCCGGAGCGTCCATGCGGCCAGGCCGGCGGGCGACATCCGGCCCTCTTCGATCAACACCTTCACCTTCGCGATGTTGATGTCGCTCCAGATACTGCGTGCCTTGCGCGGTGTGAAACGAATTGTGTAGCTCGATTCATCAACCGACTTTCGCACGCCGTCGATCCATCCGAAACTCAGCGCTTCATCAACGGATTCCGGCCACGTGATACTCTGCCTGCCTGAGGCGCGTTTGTAGAAGCCGACGAGCAACTCGGTTTTCGTCAGGTGATTCTTCTGAAGCCAGGCGCGGAAGTCTTCGGGCGTCTTGAAAAAACGCGGAGATGTCATCTGTAGATGATGTCGACTACTCTTCGCCGATGCCATACATGTGGGCCGACACGCTCGAGGC
>JBDTMO010000756.1:0-2944 GCA_039934235.1 bacterium
TCGGTGCTGTTCGGATATGTGTGGGATCACGGTGGTGCGAGTATGGCGTTCGTGATGGGCGCGTCGTTTGCTCTCGTCGCTGCGGTGGGAATGTCGGTGCTGTACACGCCTGTGGGGACACGACCCTGAAATGTCATCCCGCATGAGCGCAGCGAATGTCGGGATCTACTTTCCTTCCTCGGCCTGCTTCGAAGACCCGCATGCTCTCTCTCCAGGGGATGACAGGATGTTGCATCGACAGAATGGCGCTGAGGTGCAGATCCTTCGACTCGCTGCGCTCGCTCAGGATGACAATGCCCGCTGCGCTCGCTCAGGATGACAAAGCCCGCTGCGCTCGCTCAGGATGACAAAGGCCGCCGCGCTCGCTCAGGGCGACACAATCTGTATCTTCCGCGCATGCGAACTCTCTGCTCACTGCTCGTCGTGGCATTCTCGTCTGCGTGCGCGACCGCGACGCCACGCGTGGCCACGATGTCTGCCGGTGTGGTGCCCGGCGTCGAAGTCCTGCTCACCGACTCGTTGCATCTCATTCGTGGCAAGCGCGTCGGGCTGCTGACCAACCACTCGGGTCGTAATCGAGCTGGCACCAGCACGATCGACTTGCTGTTCAAGGCACCAGGAGTGCAGCTCACGGCGCTGTTTGCGCCCGAGCATGGCATTCGCGGCGCCGCCAAGGCCGGCGAGAAGATCAGCTCGGGCGTCGACTCGGCAACGGGCGTAAAGATTTATTCGCTCTACGGCGACGTCAGTGCGCCGACGCCGGCAATGCTCGCGGAGATCGACGTCCTTCTCTATGACATTCAGGACGTTGGAGCGCGCGTCTACACATTCGAGTGGAGCCTGGCGCGCGCGGCGATCGCGGCGAAAAAGCCGGTGATCGTGCTCGATCGTCCTGATCCGATTCGTGCCGACAGAATCGAAGGCAACATTCTCGACATGAAGTTCTCGTCCGGCGTCGGGCTCTTTCCAGTCGCGCTTCGATATGGGCTCACTCCCGGTGAACTCATGCGATATCTCGTCGGTACGAAGCAGATCGACGCGAACGTGACCGTGGTGCCGATGAAGAACTACACGCGCGCAATGTGGTTCGACGAAACGGGAATTCCGCGCGTGCACCCATCGCCGAACTTGCGTACCCTCGACGCCGAGTTGCTGTATCCGGGCACCGTGTTTTTCGAGGGTACGACGGCGACGGAGGGACGAGGCACCGACGCACCGTTCACGTTGATCGGCGCATCGTGGATGACGGACAACGCGGTGATCGCCGCCGAGTTGAATGCGATGAAGATGCCCGGTGTTCACTTCGATACCGCAACGCGCGCAATCGAGGCCGGCTACAAATTCGGCGGACAGACGATCCCGATGATCAGGGTGAGTGTCACCGATCGCAATGCGGTGCGCGCTGTGGAGGTGGGTATACGGATGCTCCGCGCCATCTATGTGCATCACCCGGCGGACTTCAAGTGGCGTCCTTCAATCGATCGCCTCGCGGGCACGGACAGGTTGCAAAAGGCAGTCGAGGCCGGAACGATCGATGAGCTGATCAACGCGTGGGATGCCGATGCGGTGCGATTTGGTGAGATGGTGAAGCCGTATCTCATCTATCGGTAGGTGATGTCTATGCATCGCCAATTGTTAAAGCAGGGGTCGATTCTGGGCGCAGCCCTGTTGCTCGGCATGCCCGCAGTAGTGCTGCGAGCCCAAACAGGCGACACGATATCTGCGCGACAGCTGAGTCGCGGCGTCGCGTACAAGCACATCGTCGATAAGAGTGGTCCGTGGGTCATGCATCTCGTACGCGTTGACCTGCGCCGAGCGGGCGTGGAGCTCCGGCATGCGCGTGCGCTCGATCAGTTGAAGGGTCGAGAGAAACCATCTGCGATGGTGCGTCGCGCGTCTGCGGGCGGCGCGCAGGTGCTCGCAGCGATGAATGCCGATTTCTTCTCGCTCACAACTGGTGAGAACGAAAACAACCAGGTTATCGGTGGAGAATGGTGGAAGGGTCTAAAGGTCACCGACTCGCCGTACGACACCTTCGACAACACGCACATTCAGTTTGGTGTCGACGGCGCGGGGCATCCGATGATCGACCGCTTCATGCTCGACGCCACGGCGTGGGCGCATGGAGCTGCGACACCAATTCTCACGGTGAACTTCAATCCGTCGGGGAATCCGGAAGGCACAGCGTTGTTTACGTCCCGCTACGGCGCAACCACTCCACGCGATACGGCGCGCGTTACGGCCGAAGCTGCGCTCATTCCGATTGGACGTGTTGGAGACACCGCGCTGTACGCGCGTAGGGGTCCCGTCTCCGCCACATCCGGCTCACCCATTCCAACAGGCGGCGCAGTCCTCTCCGCTTATGGGAACGGCTCGCGTCTCAAGGAAGTGCAGGCGATGGCCGATGGCGACACCGTGCGCATTCTGCTCGCAACGCAGCCGCGAATTCGCCGAGGCGTAACACCGTCGATGCTTATTGGCGGCTGGCCGCGCATTCTGCGTGACGGCAAGGAAGTGGCTTCTCGAGCAGCAAGCCTGGAAGGAACCATCTCGCGAAACGCGGAGATGCGCCATCCGCGCACAGCGATCGGCTTCTCGCGCGACAGTACGACGCTGTACATGCTGACCGTCGATGGCCGTTCGACGACGAGTGTGGGGATGACACTTACGGAACTCGCAGGCGTCATGCGTCGTCTAGGCGCGTGGCAGGCGATGAACTTCGACGGTGGCGGCTCGACGACGATGGTGGTGGACGGCGCGGTGATGAATGCGCCGTCTGATGCGACGGGGGAGAGGGAAGTGGGCAACGCGGTACTGCTGGTGCGTAAGCCGTAAACTGACCGAGCGCTGCAGAAGCTGTCGTCCTGAGCGAAGCGAAGGACCTGCACTTGTTCTTGCAAAGTGCAGGTCTTCGTTGCCTCGTCAGGGCTGCATGCCGGCCGCG
>JBDTMO010000757.1:0-2937 GCA_039934235.1 bacterium
AGCTGGACGAGTGGCCAGAACGGACTCGGCGTCGGATTCAAGTCGTCGAACCAGAGCGGCGGATGCACCTGGTGCGTGACGCAGGACGTCACGTATCGCCTCAACATCCTGCGAAACGTCGGAGCCGCGTACAACATCGGCGCATCGCCCGACAACACGTACCAGACCACGCATGCCCGCCGCATCTCGATGACGGACAACATCGCGACGAACATCAACACGGACCCACGGTTCAACGGCGACGGCCGCGCGTTCCTCACGGACGGTGATCTCAGGGATGTGGTGATTGCGCACAACACCACGCTCACGGAGACGCACGCGTTCGTGATGGGTGGCGCGCCGTCCGTGAGTCTCACGGTCCGCGACAACGTGTTCGGCACGCGGCTCTACGCGCTGCTCGGCACGGGCTACAGTGGTGGTGCGGCCTGGACGCACTTCGCGCCGACGGGCTACTTCCTGGCGAACGTGTTCGTGGCGGATCCGAGCCTGTCCTCGGCGAACTTCGGGACGCTGAGCGGCTATCCGCTGTCGACGACGTTCGAGAGCGGCTACACGTCGACCAACCTTGGCTTCTCCAGCTATTCGGGCGGCAACTACACGTTGCTTGGCTCGAGCGGCTACAAGGCGAAGGGCACCGACGGGCTGGATGTCGGCGCGAACATCGCGGCGGTGAACGCGGCGACGTACAACGTGATCGTTCCTTGATGAACCACTGCTAGTGGTTCGCCACTAGCGACGCACGCAGGACAGCACGCCTCCTCGAACCGGGGAGGCGTGCTTTCTTGATGGCGGATTCGATCCGATCGCGGCCGCAAAGCTCTATCGCACGCGAAAGTACTGAGACGACAGCGCTGGTCGCAGAACAATGCGAGACGCGCGACGAGCAATGCGTGCGCGAGCGCTGCCTACAAGCTAGTCACTGCTTTTGTCGTCACTCTCTAAACGCGACACAATGACCAAAACAGCGCCGTTTTCTGAATGACAAAATTGTCATTCAGCGTATCGCACCAACAATGACAGTATTGTAATGAAGGACATCGTGTCCTATATGACAGTATTGTCATGTGGCGTTTTGACCGACCGCGCGGACATCGCGACGATGCGCTGGTGCACGAAACGTTACAACGCTGTCATAGATGCGGTGGCGAGTTCCCCTATGAAAAAAGCGCGCTGTGCAACGTGAATGCTTCCAGCGCGACGTAACTCGCTGAGTGCACTGCACGTGCGTTGTCAGCAGCGTACAACGTCGCACTACGCCCGTGCACGCACACAGTTACAAACGCAGCGCACAAAAATGGCCGGGCACATGAGTGCGTTGACGAGTGACGTCACACGTCGCAACACATGAATTGCCTGCATCGCGTAAAACGCACTATGGCGTTGCATGCTGCGAGTTTCCCGCGTGATTCGCATCACAGATGCGCTCATTTAAGACGGGTACACTGGCTGCCGTATACTGATCTTGTAGAACGGTCAGCTTGACTCACGCTGGAGCAGCAACGTTGGCGAGTGTGGCGACGAGGTCCCACTCACAGGGCAACGAAAGGTCTCGACCCTTGTGCCAACGCTTGGCTACCTGAGCTCCAGTACTGGGCCGGCACTGAGCCTCGGATCAGTCTCCGCATCACCGGTCCCTTGGAGAGGTGTCGTCCTCCAATCGCGCCGCCTCGCAGTTCCCGCCTTCGCATCACCCAACATCAACTGAAAAGCGCTTAACACCGTCGGCCGCTGGCCGAATCCTTATATGGGGGAAGTTTCAATGCGCACGTCCTTGAAGAAGTACCTATGGGTTCCGATCATCGTAACACTGGCCTGCGGAGGCGGTGATCTCGCCAGTCCGATCAGCCTTGCAGGCGAAGATCCGTCGCTCAATAACAGCGCGAGCGTGACCTCCGTCAGCGTGACACTTGCGTCATCGGTCGACATGAACGACTCGACCATTGCGACCTTCGTCGCGAATGGTCGCAATGGCCGAGCAGTGAATGGCCGCCCCGTAACGTGGAGCAGCCGGAATGCAGGAATCGCCAAGGTCTCGAACCAGGGCGTTGTGACCGGTGTCGCTGTTGGAACAGCAACCATCGACGCAGTTGTTGACGGTATCACGGGTTCCGCCAGCGTCGCGGTCACGCAGCCGGTAAACGTGAATCCGTCCGCTGCCGCTTCTCTCACGGTCACACTTGGTGAGTACAGCGCCACCACCGTTGGCCAGACCACGCAAGCAACGGCGCGCGTACTGAACGCGACGGGCACAGAAATCCTCGGTGCGCCCGTCACATGGGTATCCACTGACGAGCGCATCGCAACGATCAATGGCCTGGGCAATGTCACCGCGCGCTCGACCGGCATCGTGACGATCACCGGGACCACGGGCACGGTGAGCGGCACGGCCACTTACACAGTCGCGTCGGTGTCCGTCGCTTCCGTTGCAACGGTTGCGCTGTCGACGACAACAAATCCGCTGACCGTTGGCGGTGCGTCGCAGTCAACGGCAACACTGCGTGACGCCTCGGGCAACCTGCTCTCGAATCGCCTTGTCACATGGTCGTCGTCGAACGCAGGTGTTGCGACTGTAGACGCGGCGGGCATGGTGCAGAGCGTCTCTGCTGGCTCAGCGACGATTACGGCAGTCAGCGAAGGAAAGGTTGGAACATTGCCGATGAGCGTTGTCGCTGCGGCCCCAGTCGCCGTGGCGAGCGTCTCCGTGTCGGCACCGGCGACGGCGCTGCAGATCGCAGCAACGACGCAAGCATCGGCCGTCGCCAAGGACGCAAGCGGTAACGTCCTGACCGGTCGCACCATGACATGGACCAGCAGCGCACCGGCAATCGCGACTGTCTCGACCAGCGGGCTCGTGACGGCTGTCGCAGCTGGGTCAGCAACCATCACCGCCACAAGTGGCTCGGCGAGCGGCACCATCGCAATGACCGTGAGCGCGGC
>JBDTMO010000758.1:0-2935 GCA_039934235.1 bacterium
CGATGCAGGCCAGTGCGGAGTGAGCGACACGTCGTCGTAATACGGAAGCGCAGGGGCAGCGGACGCCGCGTCCGCAGCACTCGCTCTAAACGCGAGTGCCGAGACTAATGCCACCGTTGCCAAACCGAGAATAGCGCGCACGTGTCGGACGCTCACTGCGTCACCTCCGCCGCCAAACTGTCGCGAGCGACGCATCCCTTGGCGCCGAGTAGGCCGTAGCGCCGTCCGTTCTGGATGACGTATGATGCGCGCACGCGGCCGTCCTCCCAGTACATCCGCTGGAGTCCAGCCTCGTGCCCCGCGACGTAAAGCTGTTCCCGCCACAACGCACCACTGGGAAACCACTCGCGCGACACTCCTTCCAGGAGTCCGGCATGGTAGGTGTACTCGAAGCGAGGGCGCCCGTTCGGCCACCATCCTTTATGAACGCCCTCCTCTCGCGTACCCAACCACGTCCGTTCTTCCGCGTGCGACCCGTTTGCGTAGCTCACGCGTTCGACGCGCAGTTCCCGCGTGACCGCCGGAAAGGGTGCGGTGCTGGTGACGGTCACAAGGGCCATGGCCGTCAACTGCATGAGCGCGCGCATCAGCGGCTCACCGTACCGGCGCTTCCGTAGAATCCCGCGCCATTGATGAACGGATCAGCATCAGTGATGTGATAGTGATAGACGCCATCTGGATAGTCCGCCGTCTTTCCAACGTGGCCGTGGAGCTGATCCAGGTCGGTGTTTGTCACGCGCCTGCCGCTCTCCACCGGACCGTACACAGGAAAGCCGTCGAGGAGAAAGCCGAGCAGTTGGTCGCTGCCGAGGGCGCGTGTGAGATACAGCGGCTCGACGTGATAGTGATAGGCGTTCGTCGGCGTCGGATGCCCGTTGTATTGATCGAAGCTGTCGATTTCCACGGTGAGTGGCCGATTCTGGCCGTTGTACTGATTGAAGAACGGAACGCCATTCAATGCGAGACCAATGGGGCCAAGTGGAGTTGGCGCACTTGTCGCCGCACGCGCGGGATGCAACGGAATGCGCATGACATACCGCGTTGCGTCGATGCTTCCAGGTGCCTTGCCGAAGCCCGTGTTCGTTCCGTTGTACGCCTCATATCGCGCATCGGACGTCGCGAAGTAGGGACTCTTGTGATTGGGCACTCCCGTCGCAGTCAGCACGACATACTCGCCGTCGACCGTCACCTGGACGTCGCTCGAGTATTTCCTATACGTCGCCGGTACATCGACACTCGTGTTCGCCGCGGTAAGCTCGCCACCGGAACAGGCGGCCATCGCGACGCCGACAACGAGCGTCAACACCGCGGTCGAGACCACCAATCGTCGTGTGCTCACAGCAAGAACCTCGAGATGGAGTGAATGCGGAGCGCTGCGTGATGTCGCTTCGACAACTGCGCGGCGTCATCCATTCCATTTTCGCGCTGACAGACGAAAATGGAATGCGCCGCGACATTGCGCTGTCAAAGGCCCACGGATTCGCGCGTCCGGCACTTCGCGACTACTCTCTCACTCGTGATCGACGATCTCTCCGATGCACAGCTTCTGGCACTCGCCCGACGCGACGACCACGATGCGTTTCGACGCATCGTGGAGCGTTACGAAGCTGTCGTCGCCGCGACAGTCATCGGTATGCTCGGTCGCGGGGATGACGCAGACGACGTTGGACAGGAAACGTTCGTCCGCTTTCATCGCGCGCTCGGTGAGTTTCGTGAAGAGAGCACACTCAAGACGTACCTGGTGCGCATCGCGATGAACCTTTCCCTCAACGCACTCAAGCAACGCAAGCGGCGTCGCTGGCGGTTTCTCAGCCGCGATCAGGCTGGATCGGAGATCCCCGAGCCAGTGATGCCCGCACCACACACGCACATCGACGAAGCGCAGGAACAGCGCGATCTCGTGCACCACGCCGTCGCTGGGCTCAACGAAAAACATCGCGCCGTCGTCACGCTTCGACTGCTGCACGGACTTTCCGTTCGCGAAACAGCACAAGCCCTGGGCGTTCCAGAAGGCACAGTGCTTTCGCGTTTGGCGCGAGCCACCGAGCAGCTGCGCGCCGTACTCGGCCCCTACATGCGTGACGGTACCATACCGGAGTTTCGATCATGAATGACGATGACGTGAAGGCAATGCTGCAGCAGCATGAAAGTGCTGGCACACCGCGATTCGCCGCCGGCTTTGCCGATCGCGTGATCGCGCGTGTTGCCAATGATGCGCGTCCGATGCTCACACTCGATCGCGCGATTGCGCAGCAGACACGCCGGTTGCTTCCCGCACTCGCCGCGGCTTCGCTCGTACTCGCGCTCTGGAACTGGTGGAGTGTGCGCGATCGCGCGCCGTCGACATTCAGCGCGGTGCTTGGCGTCGCGAGCCGCACGAGCACCAACGCCTCGCCGAGCGTTGGGCTCACCAACACGGAGGCCTTCGAATGAACGTCACGCGCAGCGCGGCGCTCCTGCTGCTTGCAACGTTGGCCATCGGCATCGTGCTCGGCACGCTCGGCGCGGGAGCCTTGCGTCCACGCCTGGAAACTCCTCCGCCTCTTCCCGGCCAGCCGGGTGCGCGTGGTCCGGGCCGCCCCGGTGGATTTGCGGAGCACATGCAGGACGTGATCGCTCCCCGTGACTCTGTGCAGGCCGAATTGGTGCGCGCGATCGTCGAGCGCACGGCGGCGCGCAATCGCGCCATCATCGAAGAGCTCAACCAGACGCTCCGCGCATCGGTGGACTCGATGCGCGGCGAGCTCGCGCCAATACTGACGGCGGACCAGCGCGATCGGCTGGAGCGCGCGACGAATCAGTTGCCGCCGATACGAGGGCCGGGAGCACCTGGTCGTCGCGGCGGCCCGGGAGGTCCGCCGCCGCGCGAAGGGCCGCCACCGCCGTAGCTTTCCCGTCCTACGGGATGACAGGTCGCAGATGCGCATGCACATTT
>JBDTMO010000759.1:0-2917 GCA_039934235.1 bacterium
TATGGATGGGGCCGAGGAGGCATGCGGCCGGTGTATCCGTGCACCGGACGGCCGCAGGGGCTCTTCCAGAACAAGAACCGTTCAACTGGCCTCGCCTCCACCGCCGGCAAATACGCCTCTGCCTTCGCCCTCGGCGCACAGTTGTTCGCGCAGCGCGATGCTGCCTTCGCGGACACACTTCGTCGCAAGGCCAGCGCGGCGTACGCACTGGGCCGCGCGCATCCAGGCGTCTGTCAGACGGCACCGGGCCGAGCGCCGTACTTCTATGAAGAGGACAATTGGGCGGACGACATGGAGCTCGGAGCGGCTGCGCTCGCATCACTCGGCGGACACGATGCGCTGCTCGCCGACGCAACGAAGTACGCGGCACTCGAGCCGGTCACACCCTGGTTTGGCGCGGACACGGCGAATCATTACCAGTGGTTTCCGTGGCACAACAATGGGCATTACGAAACGTGGCGTGTAGCCGGTAAGGCGCACGACGCGACCACGCAGCGACGCATGGCGGACAACTATCGCCGAGGACTCGCGGCGGTTGGTGGACGCGCGCAAAACGGATTTCTCATGGGCGTGCCGTTCATCTGGTGTTCGAACAACCTCATCACGTCATTCGCCACGCAGGCGATGCTCTATCGTCAAATGACTGGCGATGCGCAGTTCCGCGGTTACGAGCAGGCGGCGATCGACTGGCTGTTCGGAACGAATCCATGGGGGACGTCGATGGTCATTGGATTCCCGCACGACGCCCGCTCTGCGCGTGATCCACATTCAGCCGTCGCATCACGCCTTGGCGTCGACAAGCTACTCGGCGGGTTGCTCGACGGCCCCGTGTATCGGTCCATCTATGGCAGCCTCAAGGGGATCGCTTTACACGACGCTGACGAGTACGCTCGCTTCAACACGGGGCGTATGGTCTATCACGACGACATTGGCGACTACTCGACAAACGAGCCCATCATGGACGGCACGGCGAACCTGACGTGGCTGCTATCGGCGCTCGCGGCGCGACGTCCGTAACATTTCCGACTGTGGCTAGACCTGACCGCGTGATTCGGCGCAGCACAGCATTCGTCGTCGAACTAGAAACGTTTTGTGTAGCGGCCACAACTTGGCGCCGACGGCAGACAACTTGCGCGGTGGGGCGCAATGCGACTTTCGCTCCGCTTCATACTCCCGCTCGTGTTCGCGCTTGCCGCGGTTGCCTACGCGGTGATACCACTCGTCGACCGGCTCACACTTCGATGGTTCGAACGAGACCTCGATTCGCGCGCGACGCTGATTGTCAGTGCATCCGACGAACTGCTGAAGCAGGTGGTGGTTGGAGGTGACACGCAACGCCTGCTGCAGCTGTTTGCGCGGATGACGCAAGACGAGAAGCTGTACGCGATCGGCTACTGCGCATCGCCAGACAGTATGCCGATCGCGACACCAACCTTCTCGCGCGAGCTTCGCTGTTCGGCGCTGGATTCCATTGGCAGCCGCCTTCTGCCGGGCCGTGCGGGATCGCTCTACGTCTCCGTCCGGCCGCTCGACGCCGATGGCCTTTCGTCAGGCCGATTGATTCTGGTTCACGACCTGGGCTTCATCAGCCGCCGCAGTGAGCAGACGCGCACCTATCTGTTCTACTTCTTCATTGCGCAGGGCATCGTCATCTCGTGTATCACGGTGCTTATCGCGCAGCTGAGCTGGCGCGGCTGGATGAACGGCCTCCGTGCACTGCTCCGCGGCGAAGCGCTCGGGCAACTTGCCGGAGAGCCTCAGAAGGGCGACCTGCATCCCATCGCGCGCGACCTGCGCGAGCTGATTCGTGATATCGAGGCCGAGCATCGAGGTCGAGAAGAAGAGCAGGTGGCGTGGTCGCCTGACAGCATCCGAGAAATTCTCCGGCAGGATTTGCGCGGGCAACAAGTCATCGTTGTCTCCAATCGCGAACCGTACATCCACCAGCGCCAGGGCGACAAGATCGTCGTGCACCAGCCCGCGAGCGGGCTTGTCACGGCGCTCGAGCCCATCATGCGTGCCTGCAAGGGCACCTGGATTGCGCATGGCAGTGGCAGCGCAGATCGCGCTGTGGTCGACTCGCATGACCGTATCGCGGTGCCGGTGAACAATCCGGCGTATCAACTCCGTCGCCTTTGGCTCACGAAGGAAGAGGAGCAAGGCTACTACTACGGCTTTGCCAATCAGGGCCTCTGGCCACTCTGTCACATCGCGCACGTGCGTCCGACATTTCGCGCGTCCGACTGGGAGCAGTATCAACGCGTCAACGCCAAGTTCGCGCGTGCCGTGGTTGCGGAGGCCACGTCGCGCGATCCCATCGTCCTCGTGCAGGATTATCATTTCGCGCTCTTGCCGCGGATGATCCGCGAGAAGTTGCCTGACGCAACGATCATCGCGTTCTGGCACATTCCGTGGCCAAATCCAGAAGCGTTTGGCATCTGTCCCTGGCGCGAAGAACTACTCGACGGAATGCTCGGCAGCAGCATCCTCGGTTTCCACACGCAATTCCATTGCAACAATTTTGTCGACACGGTGGATCGCTTGCTGGAAGCGCGCGTCGACAGGGAGACATTCGGCGTTTCGTACCGCGGTGAGTTGACGTCCGTCAAGCGCTATCCCATCTCGGTTGATTGGCCGCCGGCGCCGGAATTGCTCGCGGAGCCGGTCGCGGAATGTCGCGAGCGTGTGCGTCGCGAGCACGGCCTGCCGGCGGATCATGCAATCGGGGTTGGCGTGGATCGACTCGATTACACGAAAGGCGTCGAGGAACGATTCCGGGCCGTGGAACGCTTCTTCGAGCAGCACCCGGAATGGGTTGGTCGCTTCACGTTCATCCAGGTCGCCGCCCCCACGCGCGCAACAATCGAGGAATACCAGAATTACGACGTCCACGTGCGGCTCACGGCCGAGAGAATCA
>JBDTMO010000760.1:0-2900 GCA_039934235.1 bacterium
GATTGACGAGAATCAACGTGCTGCACGCGCGTTGTGCGACGAGATACGTCCCAACGACCGTCTTACCCGACCCAGGTGGCGCGACGAACACACCGATGTCGTGCGCGACTAACGCGGTGACCGCCTCCTGCTGCATTGCCGTGAGCTCGCCACGAAACCGGAACGTCGTGGGCGTCCCACTCACTCGTTGGTCGTCAATTTCTACCTGGCTTTCGTACTCCGCGAGCAACGTCTCGAGTTGTGTTCGACACCCACGAGGGAGTCCGATGTGCTGCGGTAGATCAGTGGCGCAGGAGATCACGCGCGGCGTCATCGATGTCGACAGGCGCATCCCCTGGCGTTTATAGAACTCAGGGTTCTGGAACGCGGCGAGACGTTTCATCTGATTCAATAGCGCCGATGGCAACAACGCCTTCTCGACAAAGAGCTTCTGACACAGCACGGCGCGGACCACGCTCGGAACCGGCTCCGATAATCGAGACAGACGGCGCTTGCCCGACGGCGGTCGCATCCACGGCGCAGAGTCCTCGTCGTCGTCCACATCGACCGTCGATAAATCCAGCTCGGAGCCAGTGCGCGTGGCCTCGCTCGCAATCCGCATCACGATTGCGGGATCGATGCGTTGAACGGACGCGAGGAACGCCCACTGCGCATCGTTCGGCGGTGGGTTCAGGTTGTCATCGAGAAAGACGGAGTTGCCGTGCCGTCGCGGCTCGTGTTGCAGCGGAAGCGCGATGAGGTTGCCGAACCCGCCGCGCGGCATCGTGTCCTGGTTCGGAAACAGTCGATCATAAGAACCGAGACTTAGTTCGTGGCGCCGAGACATCGTCTCGGTGATGAGGTACGATCCCATCGTGCGAGCGGTGGCGGCGGCCACCGGCGCCGAGAAGAAGAACCACACATGCGCGCCGTTGCCCGATCTCGATCGCTCGACTGCGGGATGCAATCCGAGCTGTCGGCACGTCTCCACGAACGCGGTGACATCCTCCTTCCAGGTTGTCTCGTCGAAGTCGGCGGCGAGAAACCAACAGGTGTCGTCGGGCAGCATCGGATACACGCCCATGACGTGACGACCCTTCAAGTGCGCGACGATCGTCGCATCGGTCACTGGAACAAGTGCCTGGTTCTTACACTCGCCACACTTGATCGTGGGCAAACCGCACACGCCTTCGACGAATTTGTTTTGGCAAGCCGGTGCATACCCAGCTTGTCCGGTCCTCTTCGCGACAAAACGCGTCGGGAACACGTCCTCGCGTCCACGGAAGAGTTCTCGAAACACGCGCACTTTCTCAGCCGCCGTGCGCGGATTGACTGAGGGCGCCGATTGTTCAGCGCTGCGATCGATTGGCGCGCTTTCTGGCGGCAGAGCCATACGGAGTTCTTTAAGGCGCGCAACCGATTTCGCCCGCGCGACCTCGAGTTCCACTAGACGCGCTTCCTCGGCGGAGATCGCGTCCTCGATCGACAGCTGCGCTGGCTCGTTATCGCTCAGTGTCATCGAGAACGCCAACTCCATCCTCGGTCTCGTCGAACCCGGCGACGTCGAACAGTCCGAGCGTCTGCGGAAACGCGACGATGATCCTGCCGATCGTCTCGATCAGTTCGGCCTTCGCAACGGACTGGAGGGTCCGCAGGAACGCGTCCGCATCAAAAAAGCTGTCCGGATTTGCTTCCCACGTCGCGCGAAGTGCG
Source organism: bacterium (assembly GCA_039934235.1). Lineage (GTDB taxonomy): Bacteria > Gemmatimonadota > Gemmatimonadetes > Gemmatimonadales > Gemmatimonadaceae > AG11. The sequence continues at coordinate 1,693 of JBDTMO010000760.1, forward strand.
CGGACGTGCTTGCACGGCCAGGAATCCGACGGACACGTGCAGTCACCGTCCAGTTTTCGCGTCAGCCTTAGCCGCGTGCGATAGTCGCCGTAGCGACCCGCGATCTCCGCTGACACGCTCCGATTGAACCGGAGGCGCTTCGTCATCATTGGGCTGTCGACGTATTCGACCGCGGCGTCCTCTCCCTTCGGGCGCGCGAGAGTGCGCGACGCTGATGTGCGCATCGTCTGATCGGCCGCTTTGCGCGAGCGAAGCGCCGACTGCTGCGAGCGTTGGCGATCCGAAGCAGACTGCCCGCGGCTTTCGAGGGGAGGAAGTTCGGCAGGCGAAATCCGCAGTGTGATGGATCGCGCGGCGCCCGCGACGCGACTGATGAACCCTTTTCGCTCCAGCGTCACGATCATCTGATGGACGCTCGGCGGCGTCACTCCGAAATGTTGCTGCAAGTCCGCCTCTGCCGGCGCGCATCCGTGAATGCCTACGTACGCGTGGATGAACGACAAGTACTTGCCTTGCAAGGCAGTGAATGGCGGCGTACGCGAACCGCCCGTCTTGTTCGTAGTTGAGTTCACTGTCGGCCCTCGCCCGATTCTCAAGTCGGACAAGAACATACACCGCGACGTCCAACGTGCTGACGTTCCGCCGACGATGGGACCCGTGGTACCTGCTGACGGGCATCTCGGCTCGCGGTCGCCCGCGCCGTCGAGACGTTCCTACTCGGAATTTCCATCCACCTATTTAACCTCTAAACAAGGATGCCTCCAATGCGACCCGACGAACCCAGCGCGATCGACGGATGGACCCGAAGCCCGGTGACGGGCATCCTCTCATACGGGATCACTTGACCTAAGAACGGCCTTGGCTTCTCGCCGAGCACTTTGCCTCGCACGGCGCGATGGATTCCGCGTTGGTAACGTTCATGGCCACCCGGTACAATCACGAACGATTGCACTCTTCGCTGGGAACCGAACCCCCGCAGCGTTCGAGCAGGATCTGCGGCTCACTCCGCACACGACTAGACCCCTTTCCATCAAAGCGGAAGAAGCCCCCTACAGACCCCTGCTCGGCGTTCAGGTGCGGCACAGGACCCAGAGGACTCAATTCGCCGATGTCCTTGTCACACAATGAGTTATGACGCAAGCCTCGGCGATGGACAAACGGAATATTCATATTAATAAGGGGCGAATGACGGGCGACATACCCCGTAC
>JBDTMO010000761.1:0-2890 GCA_039934235.1 bacterium
CGGGGAGTTCCACAATGCTCCAGCCGTCTCCCATTCCCGTCTCAAACGCGGCTGGCTCTTCCGCCGCCGATCGCTCGGCCATTGCAGCCGGTATTCCCTCTCGCGCCCTCATGCAGCGCGCCGGCGCGGCCGCGGCCGCTGAAATCGCCGCGCGATTCTCTGACCGGCTGGCGGATGGGGTGGTCATCGCCACGGGGCAGGGGAACAACGGCGGCGACGGATGGGTGATCGCCAACGCGCTCCACGCCGTTGGTGTCAGGGTTCGCGTGGTCGAGTGCATGACATCGCGGACAGAAGACGCCGTGGCGGAGCGAACGCTCGCCGTCGATCACGGTGTGCGCTTTACGACGGACGTCGCCTCGCTGCTCACCGGCGGCGAACGCATTGTCGTCGACGCACTGCTCGGCACTGGATTCATCGCGGACGAAGCCCTACGTGGCGCGATTGCCGAGGGGGTGGCCGCTTTGCATGCGCTGGCGGCGCGCGGGTGTGCGATCGTCGCGATCGACGTCCCCACGGGCCTGGACGCGAGCACCGGTGCGAATGCCGGCGCACCACAATGTGCGTTGACGCTCACATTCGGCACCGTGAAGCGAGGACAGCTCGTGGCGCGCGACGTGTGTGGCGTCATAGTCGTGCTCGACATCGGGCTTGGCGGTCATGCGAGCCGCGCGTCGTCGGCGAGTCTTGCGACTGCGGCGTGGTTCCGGAGCGCGCTGCCGCCCATCACCGCCGACGCGCACAAGGGGACGCGCAAGAAGGTCGCGATTATTGGAGGGGCGGCGGGAATGGCGGGCGCAGTGATTCTCGCCTCGCGCGCGGCATTGCGCTCTGGAGCGGGGCTCGTCAAAGGCGTTGTCGCAAGTGACTCGCTGCTTGCGCTGCAGGAAGCAGAACCCGCCGCGCTCTCGGCAGAGTGGCCGGCGGATGACGAACAATTCGTCGCCCGAATTTCCAACTGGGCCGACGCCATCCTTGTCGGGCCCGGACTGGGAAAGCCCGGTGCGCGCGAAATGGTGGAGCGGGCGCTCCGCTGCTTCGCGGGGCCCGTCGTGCTCGACGCAGATGCCCTCAACGCATTCGAGGGCGACGTCGACGCGCTTCTGCCACTCATAGGCACTCGGCCCGCCCTGCTCACGCCGCACCCAGCCGAGTTTGCGCGTCTGGTTGGCGAGAGCGTGAGTGATGTGCTGCTCGATCGCTTCGACGCGCCGGCAGTGGTGGCGCTGCGGAGTGGCGCGTCGGTTTTGCTGAAGGGCGTCCCAACGATCGTGACGTCGCCCGATGGAACCGCCATCATTGTGGCCGAAGGAACGCCTGTGCTGGCGACCGGCGGCTCCGGCGACATCCTCGGCGGCATCGCCGCCACGCTGCTCGCGCAAACGGGTGACGCGCAGACCGCCGGTGCACTCGCGGCGTTCGCGCACGGCCGAGCGGCCGCGATGGTGAGTGCGCGGCAGGTGCGCGGGCTTACCCTCGACGACGTCCTCGCCGCGTTGCCCCGCGTCTGGTCGCTCGACGTGCCCATCCCACGCCCGCCTGTACTCGCCGAGCTTCCCCAAGTCGGCGAGCCTGCGTGACGGCACAGCCGCATCTGCAAATGGGGAAAGGCGCCGAGTTCGACGCCATCCGCCGAATGCTGTCCGCGTGGGGAGCCGGCGCTGTAGGGATTGGTGACGATGCTGCGGTGCTCGACCTACCAGCAGGCGAGCGATTGGTCGTCAGTACCGATGCCACCGTCGAACACGTTCACTTTCGTCGCGAGTGGTTGACGGCAGAGGAAATCGGCGGCCGCGCCGCCGCGGCAGCGTTGAGCGACCTTGCCGCGATGGGCGCGACTCCACGCGGGCTCCTGCTCGCGCTCGGACTTCCAGAAGCATGGCGTGCGGAACTCGATTCGCTCGCACGGGGGCTCGGCGTTGTCGCCGCGGCGGCCGGATGTCCAATTGTTGGCGGCAACGTTTCGGCGGCGAGCGAACTCTCGCTGACCATCACGGTATTGGGCAGCGCGACTCGGCCGCTCAGCCGTTCAGGCGCGCACGTTGACGACGTCTTGTACGTGACAGGTCGCTTGGGTGGTCCTGGTGCGGCGCTGCGTGCTCTTCTCGACGGACGCGTGCCGAGCGCCGAGCATCGTGCGCGATTTGTTGCGCCGGTGCCGAGGGTGCGGGAGGGGCGCTGGCTTGCGGAACGCGGCGCCCACGCGGCGATCGATATTTCGGATGGATTGCTTGCTGATGCGTCGCATCTCGCGCGCGCGTCGGGGGTGAGGCTGTCCATGCAGCCAACTCTGATCCCTCTCATGAGCGGAGTGAGTGTCGAGGATGCTGTCGCAAGCGGCGAGGAGTATGAGTTGCTCGTTGCGGCTCCGCCATCGGCGGAGTTTCGGGCTGACGAATTCGAGCGAGAGTTCGGAATTCCGCTTACTGCGATCGGTGTGGTGACGGCCGCAGGTGGTGAGTCGGTCAGCGGCCTGGGCGTCGATCGCTCCTCGGGGTTCGATCATCTGTCATAGCCGTCATCCTGAGCGAGTTCTGTCATCCTGAGCGAGCGCAGCGAGTCGAAGGACCTGCACCTTTACCCACTGCAAGTGCTACTGCCCATCGCGGATTTCGCGGACGACTCGCGGTTGATCACGCAATCGCAAAACCACATGTGCAGGTCCTTCGACTCGCTTTGCTAGCTCAGGATGACAACCTGAATAGCCGGAACGATTCGAGGCGCGCTCGTCTATGTCCGCGCAGGCGGTCGCGACTGGTCCGCTCCGCAATGCACGAAAGCGTACATGGCCACGTCTGAGCGTTGACCATGCGAGTAGCCTCCATCATTTTCCACCTATGCGCACCCTCTTCACCGGCATCACGGTAGCGGTGATGACAATCTTGCTCGC
>JBDTMO010000762.1:0-2881 GCA_039934235.1 bacterium
ACAACGCGTAGTTGTGCGTCGGCACTGATCAGCTCCTTCAGCCCGTCCCAGTCTCTCCTGTTGAATCGCTCAACATAGAGATGCAGCAGGCGAGACAACTCAGGCTTCTCAGCGCGAGCCGCAGGCAACGGCGCCGGCAGCGACGCCAATTTCAACCGGCCTCGGCTCAGTGCTGCTTTTACGCCGCCCACCATCGAGTCGACGAGATCGGCGATTTCTTCAAGCGAATAGTCGAGGACGTCCTTCAACAGCACGCACGCGCGCTCCTTGGGAGGAAGCGCAAGTACCATGTGCTCGACCGCTCGGTCAAGCGCGGCACCAACCGGTTCGACCGCATCGACGAAGTCTGCCAAGAGCGCAGCAGCGTCCGCCTGCTGGCGAACCTCACGACGTCGCAGGAAATCGATGCAGCGATTGTGCGCGATGCCCGCGAGATACGCCTGAAATTGTTCCCACGTTATGCCGATCTGCGGCGCCTTCAGGTCGTACACTTCCTTCATCATGCTTGTCTCAGGCATGCCGTGCGGCCGCAGCCCGACAACGCGAATACCCAGTGGCGCGAGTTCGGCCGAGAGATCACGAGGGAATTCCAATCGCGTTGAACGAAATATCGACGCGCCCCGCCTTATCAACCACGGACTGTAGATGCGGATCCACCGCCTGCTCATCGAGCGCGTCGACCACCGCCGCTTCGGCGCATCCGCCCTTGGCCACGATTTCGTTCACGACCATTTCTACCGGAGCGCGCAGACGCCCCGCGAGAAAGAGCTTGGCCCCCTCACTCGCGAACGCGCGCGCGACAGCACCGCCGATAGCACCACCCGCTCCGTAGATCACTGCCACCTTGTCTTTCAGTATCATCGCGATTCTCCTCGCTGTGTACGACCGAATGGATTCGATCGCATTCAATCGATTGTCGATTTTCACAGCGTAGTACGGCGCCCGCAGGCCTTGGGATACGTTGGCCGAGGTTGTCATCCCGCCGGTGCGAAGCGCGTGGGTGATTTCAACGGCTCAGCGTAACACCTCCGACCGTCATCCCTCACCGCGTCGAGATCGAGCAATTACGATTGACTCAGCGTATTGGACGGCATCGTGGATGCTGCACCTACCAAGGAGCAATCCGCGTGGATCCTCGGCGACAGCTGGACCGTCCTCGCGCCTCCGTGCCTCGCGCGGAGGTGGATAGTCGAAAAAACGATCCGACACGAGCAGTGCTTCATACTGATGGTGTCGCGTCGCGCGATCGCGGTGGGAGAGTATCGAGCGATGCCGACTACCACTGATTTGTCGCCTCCTCCGGCCAACGCCCTGGAGGTAATGTTCGGAAACCCGGACGATAACGCGCAATGGTGGGTAGTTGGCGGAACGATCCACGTTACGGGAACGTGGCAGATACGATCACCATCAATGGGCGGTCCGCGCGCGAATCGCGGCCTTGTTTCCCCCACATCCCGTGCACCAGAATTGGTGTTCGCGTGGCACGCTGCCGAAAACCTCCGGTTCTGTGTCCAACCATCGTGCGCATCGACGTATTTTGTGCTGTCCGAAGGACCCGTCCCACTCTTCTCTCGAATGACCGCTGACACGCCGAGCGGCGACTTCCTCGAGCGCATTCGTGCGCGTCTTGGCGACCGCTACGAGATTTCACGCGAGCTGCTCGGCGGAGGCATGAGCCGCGTCTTCGTCGCGCGAGAGATCTCCCTCGACCGTCCGGTCGTCATCAAGTTTCTCCCCCCGGAAATCGCCGCGGAAGCCAACCGCGATCGCTTTCGGCGTGAGATCCAGATGGCCGCTCGGCTCAGTCATCCTCACATCGCGCCGCTGTTCTCCGCCGCCGAAGAGGGCGAGCTCCTGTATTACACAATGCCGTATATCCCGGGTGAGTCGCTCAAGCACTCGCTCGAGAGCGGTCATCGGTTCGGGATCGGCGAAACGGTGGAAATCCTGCGCGACGTCGCCGCGGCACTCGCCTACGCACACAAGGCGGGAATCGTCCATCGCGACATCAAGCCCGCGAATATTCTTCGCGAAGGCGAGCATGCTGTCGTGACGGACTTTGGTGTCGCCAAGGCCGTCAGCCAGGCACTTGGTCTCGACACACGCGCCAGCGCCGCGACCGCGTCCGGGATGGCAATCGGCACACCGGCGTACATGGCGCCCGAACAGCTCGCCGGAGATGCCGCGGCCGATCACCGCGTCGACATCTACGCGTTCGGGTTGCTCGGATACGAACTGCTGACGGGACATTCCCCGTTCCGCGGCCCGTCGCCGCAGGCACTGTTGGCAGCGCAGTTGACGCAGCCGCCACCACCGCTCCTGGAGGCGCGGCCAGACGTGCCGCCGGTGCTCGCCGCGCTCCTCACGCGTTGTCTCGAGAAGGATGCCTCGCAGCGGCCACCGAGTGCCGAGTCCGTAATAGAAGTGCTGCGCGCTGTGAGCACGACGTCGGGCACCGTTCACGTGGCCGCGACGCAGGGCAAACCGCCGGCATTCAGGGTGCCGCTCGCGGTGGCGGGTGTCGTGGCCACAGCGGCGCTCGTGTTCGCGTATGTGTCTCGCGTGCCGTCGCCACCCGTTCCTCCGATGGTGAGGGATTCCGCGGCACCAAAGCCGGTCGTCGCCACGCCTGCGCCCGACGTCTCGGCGTTTACGCGCGCCGAGCGCGACAGCCTCCACGTGCTGAGCGAGCAGATCGCACGGAAGGAACAGCGGTTGCTCGGCCTGTTGAAAGACTCAATCTCGAATGCGGTCCATCGCAGCGTGACCGATTCGCTTGCGCAGGCAAGGCAACTCGAACTGGCCACCGCTCGTGTTCAGGATTCGCTGATGCGTGTTTCGCGAGTGGGTATCGTGTTACCTCCGGGCCGTCGGCCGATGC
>JBDTMO010000763.1:0-2871 GCA_039934235.1 bacterium
CCCCGCCCAGTAGAGCACCCACGAAATGTCATGCGCCGGAAACGCTGCGATGCCAATCAAGGTGAGGCACAACACCGTAAGCCCGTGCAGTCCACGCGCAATCGCGATGGCGCCGCGTTCACCGAATGCCACCGGAATGGAATGCAGCTTGTGCGCCTTATCGAACGCAATGTCCGGAAGCGCATACAGCACGTCAAACCCGGCGCCCCACGTGACCACCGTCGTGGCAAGAATACAGAGCAGCCACCACGGCTGGCTCCACTGTCCTTTCACCGCGAGATACCCACCCACAGGCGCGATCGACATGCCGACGCCGAGCACAAGGTGTGCAAATCGTGTGAACCGTTTGGTGTAGCTGTAAAAGAAGACCCACGCGAGCGCGACCGGCGACAGGGCGAGACACAGCGGGTTCAACGCACCAGCCGCCGCAATGAAGAGTGCCGACGCAAGCGCGACCGCAACCGACGCTTGCTTCACCGAAAGTGCCCCACGCGGAATCTCACGCATCGACGTGCGAGGATTCTCCGCGTCATACTCGCGATCCACAATGCGGTTGAATCCCATCGCGGCAAAACGCGCCGCAGTAAAAGCGACGACCGTCCATCCGATCGTGACCCAGCTGACAACGCGCGTATACGATGCGAGCGTCACACCGATCATCGCGAACGGCAATGCGAACACCGTATGCGGCAACTTCACGAAGCTCGCGTACGTCGAGAATCGCGTCGCGCCTTCGAACGTCTGTCCTTCGCGGTTCATCGAAGTCCGAGTGCAGGCCACATCGCGTCGACCGACGCCTTCGTCGCGTCATCCATGACGATTACCGCGGGCCACTCGCGCGTGAATCCCTCTTCCGGCAGCTTCTTCGTCGCATCGATGCCCATCTTTGAACCATAGGTGAACGCGCGCGACGAATGATCGAGCACGTCCATCGGCCCCATGGTGAAGCGCGTGTCGCGCTCCGGATCGATGTTGTTGAGGGCCACCCACCATGCCTCCTGCGGGTTGCGCACGTTCACCCAATCGTCCACCACGACAAGCACCTTCGCCAGCGACATCAGCCCCTGCCCCCACATCGCGTTCATCACCTTGAACGCCTGACCGGGGTATTCCTTCTTGATACTGATGAACACGAGATTGTGGAAGATGCCCTCGGCCGGCATGTGATAGTCTACGATCTCCGGGATCGTGAGCTTCAGCAGCGGCAGGAAAATCCGCTCCGTCGCGTGGCCAAGATAGAAGTCTTCCATCGGCGGCCGCCCGACAATTGTGCATGGAAGAATCGGGTCACTGCGCATCGTCACCGCAGTGACGTGCACGAGCGGGTACAAATCGGCGAGTGAATAGAATCCGGTGTGATCTCCAAACGGTCCCTCGGTCACAAGCGCTTCCGCTGGATCGATGTAACCCTCGAGCACGAAGTCAGCGTCGGCAGGCACTTCGAGATCGCACGTGAGGGCTTTCGCGAGCATGACGGGCTTCTTGCGCAGGAAGCCAGCGAAGATGAACTCATCGACCACGGGCGGCAGTGGTGCAGTCGCCGAATAGAGCGAGGCAGGATCAGCACCGATCGCGATGACAACCGGCATCTTCTCGCCGCGTTCCGCCATCTCCCTCCAGTGCGCGGCACCAACCTTGTGCCGCTGCCAGTGCATCGCGAGCGTGTTCTTGCCCATCTGCTGGACGCGATACATCCCGACGTTGCGAATGCCCCGCTTTGGATCGCGCGTAATCACCATCGGCAGCGTGATGTACGGCCCGCCATCCTCAGGCCAGCACGTGAGGATCGGCAGTTTGTCGAGATCGACTTCGTCGCCGCGCCACACAACCTCCTGGCAGCGTGGACTCGTCGTCATCCTCGGCGGAAACTTTGCGATCTCCATCAGGCGCGGCAGCATGGACAGCTTGCCCATGATGCCCTCCGGCACCTTGAGATCCATGAGCGTCGTGATGCGATCGCCGTGATCATCCAGCTTGTCGACGCCGAGTGACATCGACATCCGCGACATCGAACCGAAGAGGTTGATGCCGACCGGATATGCGGAGCGCGAGCCATCGCGAAGGATCACGTTCTCGAACAGCAACGCGGGCCCACCGCCGGGCATCTTCATCACGCGGTCGGCAATTTCACAAAGCTCGAGGTGAATGCGCACAGGCTGCGTAATGCGCACCAGATCCCCGGCAGCATCTATGGCTTCAACGAACTGGCGAAGAGTATCGAGAGACAATTGGTAGGGAGGTTGGTGATGACAGGTGCAGATCCTTCGACTCGCTGCGCTCGCTCAGGATGACAATTGGTAGGGAGGTTGGTGATGACGGGTGCAGATCCTTCGACTCGCTGCGCTCGCTCAGGATGACAATGTCGTCGCCCGCTCACTCAGGATGGCAATTTCGTCGCCTGCTCGCTCAGGATGACATCAGCGCTTCAGGCCAACGTGAATCGCTGCAATGCCAAGGCTCAGCGATTCCCAGCGCACGTCCACAAATCCCGCTGCGGTCATGTGCCTCGCCAACTCTGGCTCAGCTGGAAAGTGTGCAACGGACTTTGGTAGATACTTGTACGCCGTCCGGTGGCCGCTGATCAGCCCGCCGACGAACGGCAGCACCTGATGAAAGTAGAAATGGTAGAACGTCCTGACGACGAACGAGCTCGGCGTCGTGAATTCGAGAATCACGAATCGTGCTCCCGGCGCCAGTACCCGGTATACCTCCTGAAGCGCCACGTCGAGCGACGCGACGTTCCGGATCCCAAAGGCCACAACGGCACCATCCATCGAGTTGGCGCCGAGCGGAAGCAGTTGTGCGTCGGCACCTACGGGCGCAACGCGATCGCGCGGCGCCTTGCCCGCGCCTGCGCGCAGCATCGGCACC
>JBDTMO010000764.1:0-2862 GCA_039934235.1 bacterium
CGTCGAACTTCGCTCACAGGACGGCCTGCGATGCACTGGAGGATCGCGCTGTGTTCGCTATCAACAGGAACGAGTTCTCCGCCCCCTCTTTGCGCGGCGGCGGTAACGAGCGCGCCACCCATCACGAGCGATTCCTTGTTCGCGAGCGCCACGCGCTTGCCCTTGCCCAGCGCGGCGAGTGTGGCATTCAGCCCGGCGGCTCCCACGACGGCGTTGAGAACGATGTCCACGTCGTCTCGCGTCGCCGCATCGACGAGGCATGCATCGCCCTCACCGTGGCACCAGTCCGGTGGACCTGCGCTGCCCTTCTGCACCAAGCCGACGTATCTGGCTTGAAAGAGGCCTGCCTGCTCCTGAAGCAACGGCGCGTTGGCAAACGCAGTCAGTGCTGTGACGCGAAAACGCGCGCGCTGCCGATCGAGTACCCGAAGCGCTGTGGTACCGATCGATCCGGTGGAGCCGAGGATCGCGACACCTCGCGGCGTCACGGGAACACAGGAATGGGAAGCCAACCAAGCAAGAGATAAGCAACGGGCAGCACGAAAATGAGGCTATCGAAGCGGTCGAGGACGCCGCCATGCCCGGGAATGATGCGCGAACTGTCCTTGACCTTGGCTTCACGCTTCAGGAGCGATTCGAAAAGATCACCAACCTGCGCGGCGATACTGATCAGCAGGCCGAACAACAGCGCGCCCCATGGAGAAAATCCGAGATGCGCGACGGGCACCAGGACCCCGCGGCCGTACATGTACGCCACGAGCATACTCGCACCCAGGCCCCCAACCGCCCCGGAAATCGTCTTCCCCGGGCTCACCGAGGGAATGAGCTTGGGCCCGCCGATCGTGCGTCCCACGAAAAACGCACCAATGTCCGACGCCCACGTAACCAGGAGCGGAAACATCAAGAGCGCGCCACCTGGCGGGATGGGAATGGAGAGTGGACCGAGGAGCAAATGCCTGGCGCCGACTGTGTCATAGCCCGCGACGATGTTGTGATATCGAATCGCGTATCCGAAACCGAGCATTCCGGCCGTGTACAGCACGCCAAATACAGTCGTTGACGCGGCGCCGAGCGAACCGCCATGTACACCACGCAGCCAGATCGTGGACCCCATGATCAGCAAAGCGAGCAGGGCGCCGATAGCCGGCTTTGCGATGAAGATGCCCAGGTAGTGCGCGTGGATCGCGAGAGGCACGATGCCAGCGAGCGCAATTCCAACGTCATCCAGCGGACGAGACCCGGCCGCACGCGCGATGCGAAAGAATTCCCAGGCGCCCACTGCGCTGACGATCGCGAGTAGCGCAGCAAGGGGAGCCCCTCCCGCCAACACGATCCAGAGCGCGAGCGGGGCGGCGATGATGGAAAAGAGAGTGCGCTTCGCGAGTTCGCTCATGCGCGCGGGCGAATGCTGCTCGTCGCCGACGTCAGACTTCCATGATCTCGGCCTCTTTGGCCTTGATCATCTGGTCGATCTTCCCGATATAGTCGTCGTGGACCTTCTGCAGGTCCTTCTCGGCGTGCTTGACGTCGTCTTCGCTTACGCCCGTGAGCTTCTTGAGGCCATCGCGTCCGTGCGTGCGCGCATGACGGACTGCAATCTTGCCGTCCTCGGCCAGCTTGTGGACGATCTTCACGAGGTCTTTGCGGCGCTGCTCGTTCATCGACGGAAGGGGAACGCGGATCACGCCGCCCTGTGACGATGGCTCGAGCCCGAGGTCGGAGTCGCGAATGGCTTTCTCGACGACCTTTGCCTGCGATTTGTCAAACGGCGTCACGAGAATGGTGCGCGGTTCCGGCGCGGCGATGCTCGCCACTTGATTGAGCATCATCTGCTGGCCATACATCTCGACGCGAACGGTGTCGAGCATGTTCGGCGACGCCTTGCCTGAGCGCACGGAAGAAAACTCGCGCTTAGCCGCCTCGAGGCCCTTCTCCATCGAGGTGCGGCAGTCCTTCATGATGTCTGGAATTGTGCTCATCTGACCTATTTGACCAGGGTTCCGACGCGCTCACCGCGGACTGCTGCGGCAATCGCGCCCGCTGTATGGATGTTCAGCACGATCAGGGGCAGTGCATTTTCCTTGCAAAGCGTCACGGCCGTCTGGTCCATCACTTTCAGCTCCTCGAGCATGACGTCCCGGTAGCTGATCTCCTCGTAGAATTTCGCATTCGGATCCTGCTTCGGATCGGCGGAATACACACCGTCAACGCTGGTTGCCTTGATGATGACTTGCGCCTTGATCTGGATTGCACGCAATGCCGCGGCGGTGTCGGTGCTAAAGTAGGGGTTGCCAGTACCGGCGGCAAAGATGACGATGAGCCCCTTATCGAGATGTGCGAGCGCGCGGCGGCGAATATACGGCTCGGCGAGCTCCTCCATCCGGATCGCGGTCATCACGCGCGTTTCCATTCCCTTGCGCTCGAGGATATCCTGCACGGCGAGCGCGTTGATCACCGTGCCGAGCATCCCCATGTAGTCGGCGCTGACACGATCCATGCCCATCTTGGACAGCTGCGAGCCGCGGACGATGTTTCCGCCGCCAATCACGAGTCCAACCGACGCACCCGTCTGCACAACCGACTGAATCTCTTCGGCGATGCGATCGATCGTGGGAAAATCGAATCCGAGGCCTCGATCCCCGGCGAGTGCTTCGCCGGAGATCTTGAGCAGAACGCGAGGATAGCGAAGCTCGGCCACGGGTGAGGTCACTCTTGACCCATTTGGAAGCGGGCAAAACGCCGAATTGATGCGTCGGCACCCAGGCCCTTCACGAGATCGCGAATCGTCTTGCTGTCATCGCGGACCCATGGCTGGTCGAGGAGCGTGATTTCCTTGTAGAACTTGTCGATGCGGCCATCGAC
>JBDTMO010000765.1:0-2860 GCA_039934235.1 bacterium
ATGACCGCGATCGCCCACTTCATCGCCATCACTTGCTATATCGGCGCCGCGGCCCTCGCCGCGACGCCGTTTGCGCGTCCGGTGGGGGCTCCGCTGCGTGGCGTTATTGCCTTGCTCGGCATCGGCGTTCTGGCGCACTCCGCGGCATTGCTCGCGTACGTCCAACGCGTTGGGCAACTACCGCTCACCGGACTCGGCCCGTCGCTGTCGTTTGCCGGGCTCGTCCTGGCGAGCACGCTTCTCATCGTCGAAATCGTGGCGCGCGATGTGAGCCTGGCGCTCGTCGCGGCGCCACTCGCTGCGGTCCCAACCATCTGCGCCAACCTCATCGGGCTCGTGCCGGGCGTCGAGCCAACGGGTGCTCGTGGCGCGTGGTTGTTCGCGCACATCGCGCTCAGCTTCGTGGGCATCGCTGCATTTGCGACGGCGGCCGCAGCGGGGTGTATGTACCTCATCGAGCGCCGTGAGCTCAAGTCGCGGCGGTTCGGGGCCATCTTTCGCTTCTTTCCTCCCCTCGCGACGCTCGACCGAGTGAACCACGTGGCCGCCATTGCCGGCTGGCTCGTGCTCACACTCGGTGTCGTGCTGGCGATTACGTACGCGCTCACCTATCACGAGCTCAACGCGCCAAAGATCGTGTGGGCCATGGGCGCGTGGATTGCGGTCAGCGGCATTGCGCTCGGGCGCGCCGTCGGCGGATGGCAGGCTCGCCGAGCGGCGATCTACTCGAGCGTGAGCTTTACGTGTGTGGTGGTGCTGTACGTTGCCGTTCGCTTGACCGAAGCGAATGGCGGGGGCCGATTCCTGTGAGCGGCCTGCCGATTCTGGTCGAGGCGGATGGCCTTCGTGTGCTCATCGTTGGTGGAGGAGCGGTTGCGACACGCAAAGCCAGGCAGCTTGTCGCGGCAGGCGCGATTGTTCGCATCGTTGCGATCGAGCTCGATGCGGAACTCGACGAGCTTGTGATCGGGCGTGGGCTCGAGGTCGACCGCCGTCCGTACGAGAAGGGCGACATTGCCGACGCACAACTCGTCATTGCCGCCACGGACGATCGTCACGTGAACGCTGCTGTCTCTCGCGACGCCGATGCGGAGTGTCGCCTCCTGAACGCAGCGGATCATTCTGGCGACGGTAACTTCGCGATGATGGCCACACATCGACGAGGGCCGCTGACGATCGGAGTGAGTGCGGGTGGCGTGCCAGCCGCGGCGGTACAGATTCGCGATGCAATCGCGGAACGGTTCGACGCTCGCTACGGCGATGCCCTCGCCGAACTCGCCGCCCTTCGCAAGCGCTTGATCGCAACGGGCGACGCACATCGCTGGCGCGAGGACTCTCCCAAGCTCATCGACAAGGAGTTTTGTGACGCGGTCGAGCACGGCCATATCTCCTCACGGATTGCACAATGGCCGTGATCGTGCTCGGCGTAAGCCATCACGGTGCGCCACTCGACGTGCGCGAGAAGTTGGCGTTCACGTCGCGCGAGATTGGGCCCGCCCTCGCAGCTGCGCGCGCGCTCACGGGCGCGTCGGAGGGCGTGCTGCTTTCCACGTGTAATCGCACGGAGTTATACCTCGTCGAGGGCGACGCCGAGGCCTCGACCGCTGTGTGGACCATGCTTTCACAGCGGCTTGGCGAGGACGCGAGTCGCTACGGCTACGCGCGGAGGGATCGCGACGCGGCCGCGCATCTCTTCCGCGTGGCTTCCGGCATCGAGTCGATGGTCGTGGGTGAGGCGCAGATCCACGGTCAGGTGCGCGACGCCTGGGAAAAGAGCCGCCCGGAGTCGGGCGCCATCCTGAATCGACTTTTTCAAACCGCGCTGCTCACCGGCGGCCGGGTCCGCAGTGAGACACGACTTGGCTACGGCGCGCTGAGCGTGAGTTCGGCCGCGGTGCAGCTCTCGAAGAAGATTTTTGGGGCGCTCAATGGGCGTCGCGCGATGGTGCTCGGTGCGGGCGAAATGGCGGAGCTTGCGCTTGCATCGCTGCAGGAAGAAGGCGTGCACGCAGCCATCGTTTCCAACCGGACGTTCGATCGCGCTGAGGCGCTCGCGGCGAAGTATGGGGCCACGGCCGTGCACTATGACCAAGCCTGGAGCGCACTCAGCGACGTCGACCTCTTGTTGTGCTCTACGGCGGCACCACGCCCGGTCGTGAGTGTGGCACGCGTCCGGAACGCGATCGCAAAACGCGGCGACAGGCCGCTCTGCATCCTCGACATTGCGGTCCCGCGCGATGTTGAACGCGCTGTTGGTGAACTCGCGAACGTGTACCTCTACGATCTCGACGACCTGCAGGGCGTGGTGAGCGCGAATCTCGCGCGTCGCAAGGACGAGCTCCCTGCCGCAGAGTCGGTAATTGCGGAAGAAGTCGAGAGCTTCTGGCAATGGGTCGCTGGGCTTGCGGCGGTGCCCGTCCTGACGCAGTTGCGGGAAGAGATCAACCGCGTGCGCGAGCGCGAACTCAGTGTGGCAATGCGCCGCATGGGCGACTTGACGCCGGAGCGGCGAATGGTCGCGGCCTCGGCATCGTCGACGCCGCGCGATACCTGTTCGCGCTCGACGAACGATCGGCCGATGCGCGCGAGCATGCAGGCGAGCAGCAGTCTCCATCCACACCAACGGACACGAAATAATGAAAACGGCGCTCATCACCGGCGGTGCAGGTTTCATCGGGTCACACGTTGCCGACCGCTTCCTCACCGAAGGATGGGCGGTGCACATCATCGACAACCTGTATAACGGCCGGCGCGAAAACGTCCCGGACAGTGCGACGTTTCACGAGTTCGATATCCGGGATCCCGCGGCCGCAGACCTGATCAAGACGCTTATGCCCGAGGTGCTCGTGCATCTCGCTGC
>JBDTMO010000766.1:0-2854 GCA_039934235.1 bacterium
CAGCTCGAGCAATGCACGATGCATGCGCTCAACCGCCTCAGCGCGCGTTGGCGCCCACACGATGAGCTTGGCGAGCATTGGATCGTAGTACAGCGAAATGTCACTTCCCATTTCGATGCCGCTGTCCCAGCGAACACCAGGCCCGCTGGGCACGTGTAGGTATTGCACGCGGCCAGTCGACGGCAGAAAACTGTTTGCCGGATCCTCACTCGTAATGCGGCACTCAATGGCCCAACCGCGCGGCGTGATCTCCTCCTGCGTGAACGGAAGCCGCTCGCCCGACGCGATGCGAAGCTGCCACTGCACAAGGTCGATCCCCGTGACGAGCTCAGTGACCGGATGCTCCACTTGAATGCGGGTGTTCATCTCGAGGAAGTAGAACGCGCCAGACGCATCAAGCAGGAACTCGCACGTTCCCGCGTTCGTGTAGCCGGCCGCCTTCGCCGCGGCCACCGCCGCCGCACCCATCCGCGCACGAAGCTCTGCCGAAACGGCGACACTCGGCGCTTCCTCGATCATCTTTTGGTGTCGGCGCTGCACGGAGCATTCGCGCTCGCCGAGATGGAGCATGGTGCCGTGGTGATCGCCGAGTACCTGAATTTCCACGTGACGCGGGCCGACGATGTACTTCTCGACGTACACCGCATCATCACCGAACGCGTTCTTCGCTTCGCGCTGCGCCGATGCAAGCGCCGCTGCAAGCTCGTCGCGAGCGTGCACGACGCGCATGCCCTTGCCGCCACCGCCCGCCGCCGCCTTGAGGAGCACGGGATAGCCGAAATGGTCGGCAACTGCCGCCGCTTCGTCGGCGTCGCGAAGCGCCGTGGTGGTGCCGGGAACGACTGGAGTACCCGCGGCAATGGCCAGTTCGCGCGCCGCGGTTTTGCTGCCCATCGCGGCAATCGCTTCGGCGGGCGGCCCAATCCAGACGAGTCCCGCGTCGCGCACCACTCGCGCAAACCATTCGCGCTCGGAGAGAAAGCCGTATCCCGGATGAATCGCCTCCGCACCGGTGCGCAACGCGGCCGCGATGATGGCGTCGCCCTTCAGGTACGATTCGCTCGAGGGTGCGGGGCCGAGTAGCACGGCTTCGTCCGCCTCGCGCACGTGCGGCGCCCGCGCGTCTGCTTCGGAGTACACCGCGACCGAACGAACGCCCAGCTCGCGGCAAGCCCGAATAACCCGCAGCGCGATTTCGCCGCGATTGGCGACCAGCACTTTCCTAAACACGGTGATGCCCCGTCGCTGCGCTCACAGTTGAGGTCACAGCGGGATGTTCCCGTGCTTCTTCGGCGGATTGCGATCGCGTTTCGTGCGCAGTGTCTCGAGGGCGTCGATCAACCGCGGACGCGTGTCGCGCGGATCGATGATGTCGTCGAGATAGCCGCGACCCGCCGCAACGTAGGGATGCGCGAATTTCTCGCGGTACTCATTGATCTTTGCGTCGGTCGCCGCGGCTGGATCGTCGCTGTCCGCGATGTCCTTGCGGAACAGGATCTCGACGGCGCCCTTGGGGCCCATCACGGCAATCTCCGCGGTCGGCCACGCGAGGTTCAGGTCGCCGCGAATGTGCTTGGAGCTCATGACGTCGTACGCGCCGCCGTACGCCTTTCGCGTGATGACCGTGAGCTTCGGCACCGTCGCCTCACAGTACGCGTAGAGCAGCTTTGCGCCGTGGCGAATGATGCCGTTGTGCTCCTGTGCCACACCGGGAAGAAATCCCGGAACGTCTTCGAGCGTCACGATCGGGATATTGAACGCGTCGCAGAAGCGGATGAAGCGTGCGGCCTTGATCGATGCGTTGATGTCCAACACGCCAGCGAGCATCGCCGGCTGGTTTGCCACGATGCCAACGCTGTAGCCGCCGAGATGCGCGTAGCCGCAGAGTATGTTCGCGGCAAATTCCTTCTGCACCTCATAGAACGTCCCGTCGTCCACGATGCGCCGAATGACGTCGTGCATATCGTATGGCTTGTTCGGATTATCCGGAACGACGTCGAGCAGCGCTTCATCTCGCCGGTCACGCGGATCCGTGCCTCGTCCACGCGGCGGTTCATCGAGATTGTTCGACGGGATATACTGGAACAGATCGCGAATCGCCTGCAGGCACGCCGGCTCGGAGTCATGCGCGAAGTGCGCGACGCCGCTCGTTGCGGTGTGCGTGTCAGCGCCGCCGAGCTCCTCCATGGTCACGTCTTCGTGGGTGACGGTTTTTACGACGTTTGGGCCGGTGACGAACATGTAGCTCGTCTTCCGGACCATGTACGTAAAGTCGGTGATCGCCGGGGAGTACACCGCACCACCAGCACACGGACCGAGGATCGCACTGATCTGCGGCACCACCCCTGATGCGAGGGTGTTGCGCAGGAAGATTTCCGCATAGCCGCCAAGCGAGACGACGCCTTCCTGGATGCGCGCGCCGCCGGAATCGTTCAGGCCGATGACGGGCGCGCCGTTCCGCACGGCGAGATCCATCACCTTGCAGATCTTTTCGGCAAACGCCTCGCTCAGCGACCCGCCAAACACCGTGAAGTCCTGCGAGAAGACATACACCAGACGGCCCTCGATGCGGCCGTAGCCGGTGACGACGCCGTCGCCGTAGTAGAGTTGCTCTTCGAGTCCGAAGTCATGGGAGCGATGCACGACGAAACGATCCAGCTCCACGAAGCTGCCCTCATCGAGCAGCAGATCCAGCCGCTCGCGCGCGGAGAGTTTCCCTTTCGCGTGCTGCGTCTTGAGGCGGTCTGCTCCGCCACCAAGCTCGGCTTCGGCCGCGCGTCGCTCGAGCAGGCCCAGTTTGTCTCGCATGGTCATAGGCGGGATAAGCTAGCGGTCGGCGTCCCTGCTCTCTAGC
>JBDTMO010000767.1:0-2851 GCA_039934235.1 bacterium
CCCCTCTGCCGCCCTTGGCGAGGATCATCGTGTCGCCATCCTCGAGCACTTCGCCGATGATTTCGTTCGTGTCATGGTTGCGTACGACCGTGCCCGGCGGAACAGGCAGTGTGATGTCCGCGCCAGAATGTCCCGTCATGTTGGAGCCACTGCCGTGAAGCCCGCGCTCAGCTTCCCACTGGTCGCGGTAGCTGTAGTCAAGCAGAGTGGCCAGGTTGCTGTCGGCGCGCAGAATGACATTTCCTCCCTTGCCCCCGTCGCCTCCGTCTGGCCCGCCCAGTGGAGCGAACTTTTCACGACGGAAGCTGGCGATGCCCGATCCGCCGGAACCGGCAGTGACTCGGACGATGACTCGATCTATGAACATCCTGATGGTCTGGCGAAGGTAAGGGCTACGTACGGCGGAAGCGTGATCGCTTTACCGCATAGCGCGTCAAAAACGCGCACCTGCAAGCTACTTACCGATCGCCCTTGCGAGCAGGAGCCGGACCGAGTTCGTCCGGTCGTTGCCCAGTATTGGCAGAAGGGCCTCTACCGCGGCAGCAAGCGCCAGGGGCGCGACGCCACCGAGGCTGGGGTGAACAGTGAACGGTGAACGGTGAACGGTGAACCGCACGGCTTCTCCACACACACACAGCTTGCGACGCGGCAAGCGGAGTGGTGGCGGCTCTGGATCTTGCCGTAGCCTTCGATGACCATCGATGAGTCGAGCGCCGGGTGGAGCTGGCGCACGTTCTCTCGAAGCTTTTCGTACATCACGCCATACACAGCGCGCAGGTTGCCTCGCCCCGTTCGCGCCAATCTGCCGCGTGCGCGCTGTCTTCCGTTTCGTCCCCGGCGGGTGCGGGCACGGGGGCCACGCGTCGCCATTGTCGCGCGGCGTTGAGTGCGCGCGGAAACCCACTGAACAAATAGCTCTGGACAACGAGTTCTTCGATCCAGGCCGTCGGAACTGAATCCGGTAACGAAGCGAAGGCATCGCGGACCTGTGCGTCGGTGCCGCCCGCGATCATGGCGGAGAGGCGAAGCAACGCAATCGTCGGTTGGTCGAGCGCGTCGAGTTTTCCGTCGCTCACTGCGCCATGAGGCGAACGTCGCCCACGACTTCGCCACGGGTGTTCCGAAGTTGCTTGAACGAATACTCGGCGAGCCGCGGCGGTAGATCGCGCGGAAGCGCGCCGTAGTGTTGCAGGACAGCGATCACGGCCGGGAACTGCGCGCGCTGTGAGCCGCATTCCACCTTGAGGGCGATGCCGATGCCTTCGTCGATGATGGCCAGTGAATGCACCCCTTCGGCGCCAATTTTGGCGATGACGCGACCCTCCGTTGCCTCGATGATTGCGGAATCGAACCGGTCGCTGCCACCGACGAGGAACGGGCGCGTCTGCATGGCGTGCGTGATGCGCGACGGAATTTCGTGCGAACGGCGCGCGCTGTCGGCAAGACGGGCGTAGGCCCTCGCCATGGGTTCGAGCGGTAGTGCGAAGACCACGACACCGCAGCCGTCAATTGCGCGGCCAATAGATGAAGCATCGACTCCCGCCCACTTGGCTACAGTTGCAAGACATTCCTGCTGCACCGGATGCTCGGCCCGTTCGTAACCGACGTTGGGCAACCCGGCGGTGTGCGCGCGCGCCAGCATTGCGGCGTGCTTGCCCGAACAATTGTTGTGGAGGCGCGTTGGCCGCTCGCCGCTCTCGCGAAGAATCTTGAGCCCGCGCGCGGCCAGTGGATCATGCGGGCCACACGCGAGATCACCTTCTTCCATGC
Source organism: bacterium (assembly GCA_039934235.1). GTDB lineage: Bacteria > Gemmatimonadota > Gemmatimonadetes > Gemmatimonadales > Gemmatimonadaceae > AG11. Next base: position 1,771 of record JBDTMO010000767.1, read on the forward strand.
CGATCGAGGCAAGCATGGCCTGCGCTATGGCGACGTGCTCGGGCTCACCACCATGAGAGCCACAGGCGAGCGCGAGTTGGTCGTCGCCCCAGCCAATCGCGTCGAAGCCGTGCTGCTCGAGCAGCGGCATGATCTGGAACGGCTTGGCGCACGACCGCCAATGCGTGACAAGGGCCGGATTGTGGGCAGCTCCGATCAGCTCGCCCGATGCGTTCACGACGGCGATGTGCACCCGATGCAGCGATTCGACGAGCGAACCGCGAGTGGCCACGACATCGAGCGAAAGTTGATCCATGCACGCCCTGAAAGGATCGGTTAGGAGAGTGAAAGCTAACCGCGGGGACCGCGCAAATGGGGTGCGCTACCGGCGTGCAGTGAGCAGAACACCAGCGAGAACGACCGCACCACCGATGAAGGTGGTTGGCCCGGGGATTTCGCGAATCCCCGGAAGCAATGCAGCGATGAGCGTCGCGCCGATTGGCTCGCCGAGTAGCGTGATATTGACGGCGTATGCGCGCGAGTGCCTGAGCGCCCAGTTGAGCCCAGTGTGTCCGAGAAGCATCGGCCCAAGCGCCAAGGCGGCGAAGATCGCGAGCTCCCTGGGCGGTTGCGGCGCCAGCGGCGCACCCGTCATCGCGACGAGCAAAAGGAGTGAAACGAGGCATGCGCCGTACACAATGCCGACGTACGCCCACAGATCGAGCGACGCACGAAGTCGCCGGCCCGAGACAAAGTAGAACGCGACCGTGACCGCACCCACAATGGCGAGCAGATCACCCAGCCAGGCGCGCGGGTGCGCGCGGGCACTCGCGGGGTCTTGCGCGAAGTCTGGCGACGCAACGATGAGCGCACCCGCCATTGCGATGACAATGCCAATCCACTGCCGCCGCGAAGGTGTCTCGCGCAACCAGAACACCGAGAGCAACGCGACGACGATTGGCTGCGTGTTGACCAGAACCACCGACACCGCCACGCTGGTATACGCGATGGACGTATTCCAACTCCAGAAATGCAGCGCGAGCATTGCGCCGGCTCCCATCGCGAGCAGGAACTCACGCTTGGTGAGCCGTTGCCACTGTCG
>JBDTMO010000768.1:0-2849 GCA_039934235.1 bacterium
CTCGCCGGTCCAGCCGCTCAGCAGCCCGTTCACTTCGCAGGTGGGCCGCGTCCAAAGTTGCTCGAGGATGGTGTAGCCTTTTTCGCCGCCGAGCGACGGAGCACCGGTTTCGGCGCGGAAATGCTCGTCGTCGAAGGGGAGTGACTTCATCTGCTCGCGGACGTGCGCGGGCCATTCGGCAACCTTGTCGTAGAAGCCGGGAATCGCGATGCGTCCGTCGGCGTCGTGAAGGGTCGCGAGGATTTTTGCGAGCGCCATGGCCGGGTTGACCACGGCGCCGCCGTAGCTGCCCGAATGGAGGTCCTGCGCCGGCCCCTGGACGTCGATCTGGAAGTAGGCGAGTCCACGCAGCGACGACAGGATGCTCGGCAGGCCGGGCGCAAACATGGCGGAGTCGGAGATGACGACGGCGTCGCAGGCGAGATCCTTCGCGTGGGCTTCAATGAAAGGCGCGAGGTGTTCGCTGCCGACCTCCTCTTCGCCTTCGGCGAGAACGATCACGTTCAGGGGGAGTGATCCGCGCACCTTGAGGTGCGCCTCGAGTGCCTTGATGTGGAGGAACAGCTGGCCCTTGTCGTCCACCGACCCGCGGGCGTAGAGGCGGCCGTTTCGCACTGTGGGCTCGAAGGGCGGTGACGTCCAGAGGTCGAGCGGCTCGGCGGGTTGGACGTCGTAGTGCCCGTAAATGAGGACGGTGGGCGCTCCGGCGGGAGCGCCATGCCAACCTCCGACGACAACTGGGTGTCCTACTGTCGAGTGGACGGTCGCCTCGAGTCCAGCCGCGCGGAGCGAGTCAGCTGTCCACTCGGCGGCGCGTCTGGTGTCGGCGTCGTGTTCGGAGCGTGCGCTGACGCTGGGGATGCGGAGGAAGTCGAAGAGTTCGGCCCGAATGCGCGCGTCGTGCGTGGCGAGGTAGGCGTCGAGGTCGGCGGGGACGACGGTCATCGTGCTGGGCGATCGGGGTTGGTGAACATTTGAATCACGGACAAAGAAAGGGATTCGTCAGCGACGCCAACTTTCTGGAGCCTGCATGCGTATAGGAACAACTACCCCAGCGCGCCTCGTGCCGGTCAATCCGATGAGGAATGATAGCACGACGCAGAGGCAGATTCCCCTCGACTGTATCATGATGCCCACGAAGACGATGGCCCTCCGCGATGAGCTCAAACAGACGCGGCCCTTCACCTCTCCAGCGCACGAAGCGCTCGTCAGTATTCTTCGGACGGCGGCGGTCGTGCAGCGTCACGTCGCTCAAGTGGTGGAAGGGAGTGGCATCACGATTCAGCAATACAATGTGCTGCGCATTTTGCGCGGTGCGGGCACGGTGGGGCTTCCGACGCTTGCGATTCGCGACCGGATGATCGAGGAGGCGGCGGGCATTACGCGCCTGCTCGACAAGCTCGAGAGCGCGGGGTATGTGGTTCGGGAACGTTCGACGCCCGACCGGCGTCAGGTGCTCTGCCAGATTACGCCGACGGGACTGCGGTTGCTGACCCAGCTCGACGAGCCGGTCGATGCGGCCAACGAGTACGCACTCGGCATGCTGGACGATTCCGAAAAGCATGCGCTCGTGGAGCTGTTGGGCGCGGTGCGGGCGGGGTTCGTGCCCACACGCACGGGGAGTCGGTAGGCCCTTCTCGGTGCCGCCGGTAGCGATTGCGGCAGCTTCGACGCTATCAGTTGACCTAGCACGCCGCGACGGTCGAGGTGGTGTTGAGAGAAGAAGGGCTCCGCTACGGCGCTGTGTTCGCGGGCGGCCAACCACCGCGGTAGCCCTCGAGCACCCACACGCGGCGCACCGCAACCGTGTCGCTACCGCGAAGCAGCGGAGCGAGCGCACCGCGCGACACGCGCGCAAAATATGGCGTCAAGCGTTCCGCAGTGTCGGGCGTACCAGGCGTCTCGTCGAGCGCGAGCACGAGATTGTCGTTGACCTTCGCCACCGACGAAAACGCCGGCCACAGCTCGTACTGATTGTGTCGTCCGCTAATGCACGTGCAGAACGCGATAGGCCGATCAGAAAGCTGGTACGCGAGTTCACTCACCTCCTGGTACCGCTCGGCGCCAACGAACGTCGTTCCGACAAGCGCGACACGTGCCTGCTGCACTTGCGCTGCCATGCCGTTCCAACCGGCGCTTCTCGCCACAGGGTCGCGACGCGCGGGCAACGGGAGGATCGGATGGAGCGCGTGCACGTACACCACTGTCACAAGCAACGCGGCGAGCGCGATGCCAGCGCGCAGCCACTTATGAGTCGCGGGAAACAGCGCGGCCAGCAACGCGATGGCCGGCACGTACGATGGGGCGGGCCAGTTGGCTTCTACAGGACGACGAATTGCGCTGTACGCAAAGAACACCCAACTGCCCGTTGCGACGACCGCGAGCGCAAACCGTGCGTCGTCGACGCGCTCGCGAAAGGTCCGCCACACCGCGTACGCCGCGAGCGCAAAGAGTATTGGCGACACCAGGCCAAGCTGTCCGCCAATGAGATCGAGCTCGCGCTTGATGGCAGATCCTTTCGGTGTGCCGAGGCCGTGCTGGATCTGGAAGCGAAACGAGATCCAATCGTGCGCGTGATTCCAGTTGAGCACCGGCAGGAACACCAGCGTCGCGACAATGCAGGCGAGATACGGTCCCGGTTCACGGAGCCGCACGCGAAGTGGTGGCCGAGCAATCACGGCTACGGTGAGCGTGAGGGGCAGCAGGATGCTCGTGTACTTCGACGAGAATGCGAGGCCCATGCACACTCCCGCTGTAATCCAGTGCGCGGTCGATTCGCGCGAACCGGATGTCGACTGCAGCGCTCGCACCACGAAGTAGAGTCCCGCTGCGCTTGTTGCGAGCAGTGG
>JBDTMO010000769.1:0-2849 GCA_039934235.1 bacterium
GTATCGCTTCCGGTCCGGTGGCGAATCCACCGGTCGACCTCATCGATGGGCTTTCTCCCGCAGTCGCCATTGAACAGAAGAACCCAACCAAGACATCGCGATCGACCGTCGGCACGGCGACGGAGATTTACGACTATTTGCGACTGCTGTGGGCGCGTGTCGGCCACACGATGTGCCCCGTGTGCGGACGCGAACTCAAGCCCGACACAGTGCAGTCAGTAACCGATACGGTGCTGGCCCTTCCGGCCGGTGTGCGGTTCTACGTTGGTGCACCACTCAAGCTTTCCAGCGAAGTGTCGCACGAAGTGGTCGTCGAGAACCTGCGCGCCCAGGGCTTCGTCCGCATCAGCCTCGACGGGCGAATCATCCATCTCGATGAGCTGGACACCGCACCCATCGACGTCACGTTTTCGAAGGAGCTCCTCGTCATCATCGATCGCCTCGTCGTCACCGAGGAGACACGTGGGCGTCTGGCCGATGCGGTGTCGACCGCATTCCGTGAGGGTGATGGCGATGCGGTAATCCTGTTTACAGACGCAGTCACATCGCCGCTCGACGGATCACGCGTCAGTCGGCTGCGGTTCACCGAGCGGTTCGAGTGCCCCAACGATGGCACCACGGCCCCTGCACCAACACCGCAGCTCTTTTCATTCAATTCGCCACGCGGCGCATGTCCGCAATGCAATGGCTTCGGCGCGATTCTCGAGTACGACGAAAAGCTCATCGTTCCGTATCCCGATCGCTCGCTGCGCGACGGTGCCATCGACCCATGGACCAAGCCGCGCTACGACAACAAGCGGCGCACGCTCGCCGAATACGCGAAGAAAGAACGCATCCCGATGGATGTCGCATGGCAGGATCTTGGCGCGAAGCACCGCGAGCGCCTCCTGCACGCCAATATCCGCGGCTTCAAGGGCATCTTCCCCTTCCTGCGCGACCTCGAGGAGAAGCGGTACAAGCAGTACATCCGCGTCTTCCTGAGACAATATCAAACGGCGCAGGAATGCCCGAGTTGCCATGGCAGCAAGCTGCAACCCGAATCACTGCAGGTGAAAGTTGGCGGTCGCAATATTGCCGAGGTGAGCGACCTTCCTGTCGGTGAGCTCTCGAAGTGGCTTGCCGGCTTACAGCTGTCCGCGTTCGACCGGCAGGTGGCCGCGCTCATCCTGAACGAGGCGCAGGATCGCGTGCGATTCCTGTGCGACGTGGGGTTGAACTATCTCTCGCTCAACCGTGCCACCCGCACACTGTCCGGCGGTGAGGCCCAGCGCATTGGTCTCGCAAATTCGCTCGGCTCGCGCCTGGTCGATACGCTGTACGTACTCGACGAGCCTTCGATCGGGTTGCACTCGCGCGACATGGATCGCCTGCTCAAGCTGCTGCTGCGGTTACGCGACGGCGGCAACACGGTTCTTGTCGTCGAACACGACCTCGACGCCATTCGCGCGGCTGACTACATGATCGAGCTCGGCCCCCAGAGCGGTGACAAGGGAGGTGAGCTCGTATTCGCCGGCCCAATGTCCCGCGTCAGTGAAAGTCCCCTGACGGGCCAGTACCTCACCGGCGAGCGCACCATCCCGTTGCCCGTGTCGCGCCGCCGCATTGGGCCGCAGTGGCTCACGCTGACTGGCGCACGCGAACACAATCTCAAGGGTGTCGACGTCCGGATTCCACTCGGCACTGTCACTGCTGTCACTGGCGTATCGGGAAGCGGAAAGAGCACGCTCATTCACGACGTTCTCATGCGCGCGCTCGAAACCAGGCTGACGGGCGAGCACTCCGCCAAGCAGCACCTCGGCGATCGCGTTGGAGCCTTCTCCGATCTGACAGGGTATGAAGCACTCGACGATGTGGTGCTCGTCGATCAGAGCCCGATCGGCAAGTCGCCCCGCTCCAATCCGGTGACGTATGTGAAGGCGTTCGATGAAATTCGCCGCATCTTCGCGTCGGTGCCTGCAGCGCGGCAGCGCGGCTATACGGCCGGAACATTCAGCTTCAACGTCGCGGGCGGTCGCTGCGATACGTGCGAAGGCGCCGGATATCTCGAAGTCGAAATGGTGTTCATGGCCGACGTCTTCGTTCCGTGTGATGACTGCGCCGGTCGTCGGTTCAAGCCCGAGGTGCTCGAGGTGAAGTACTTCGGCAAGAGTGTCACCGACGTTCTGGAAATGACGGTCGATGAAGCGATTCGTTTTTTCCCGTACGAGGAGAAGCTTGGCCAGGCACTCTGGCAACTCCAGCAAGTGGGGCTCGGTTATTTGCGCCTCGGTCAACCAGCGACGACGCTCTCCGGCGGCGAAGCGCAGCGGCTGAAGGTGGCGCGCGAGCTGGTCTTCGGCGCGCGGAAATCCGGGAGAAAGTTGTACATCATGGACGAACCCACCACCGGACTGCATCTCGAAGACATTCGCCGGCTCGCCTCGGTCTTCGACCGGCTCGTCGATGCCGGGCATACGCTCGTGCTCATCGAGCATAACCTCGACGTGATCAAGCTCGCCGACTGGGTGATCGACCTCGGTCCCGAGGCTGGTGACGCTGGTGGAGAGATCGTGGCTGTGGGGCGCCCGGAAGACGTGGCCGCCGTAGACGAATCCCATACCGGGGTTTGGCTGCGCACAGTCTTGCCGGACTGGAACCAGCCGTCGGGCTTGCGGCGGGCATCGCATCTGGGCAAGCCAAGCATCGCGACACCCCCTCGCACGCGCGCGCGCGCGTCGTAACACGATTGACTTCGAACCGGCCACGACTAAATTTTAGTTTCTGTTTGTACTATTCCCCAGTAGCTCAGTTGGTCAGAGCATTCGACTGTTAATCGAAGGGTCGTAGGTTCAAGTCCTACCTGGGGAGCT
>JBDTMO010000770.1:0-2827 GCA_039934235.1 bacterium
CCGGCTACAGCTTCGCCGTTGCCACGGATTCGGCTTGCCGCAATCGTCTCTTGCATTCTCGTCCTGTCGAAGGCGGTGAGTTCTTACCGCATCTCTGGCGCGGTGGACTCAGGAATTATCACCTCGTCTTCAACGTCGTCGGTGATCCGGTGGCGCAAGTCGTGTCGGGTTACCGCGCCATGCTGCAGGAGTTGGCGGCAAGCGGGGCACAGTCTGGCAATCCTGTTCGCACCGCACTGGGCACGACTTTTACGCGCGGTCATTTCGCTCGTGCTGTCTAGAAGCGCGCTCGCGGTGAATGATGCTGTCATCCTGAGCGAGCGCAGCGACTCCGTCGTCGTCCAGAGCGAGCGCCGCGACTCCGTTGTCGTCCATAGCGAGCGCCGCGACTCCGTTGTCATCCTGAGCGAGCGTAGCGAGTCGAAGGATCTGCACCCATTTGTCATCCTGAGCGAGCGCAGCGAGTCGAAGGATCTGCACCTGCTCTCGCCTCTCCGTCCCTCCGCTCCTCTGCGCGCCTCTGCGGTGAAATTGTCGATGCTGGACGCGGCCAACGACTCCCGCCACGCGCACCGACTGCGCGGCAATGGTCCTCCTCGCGTAGTAACGATGACGCACTCATCGGCGCGACGAGCCAGTCTTGGACGATGAGTACTGACCGCCCAACCCTCGACGAGGCCCGCCAGGTTCTCCGCGCCCGCTTCGGATTCCCTGATTTCCGGCCGGGGCAGGAACGCGCGGTCACGTCGGTGCTCGCGGGTCGCGACACGCTCGTCGTCCTGCCCACCGGCGGCGGAAAATCCGTGTGCTATCAGGTTCCGGCGTTGCTGTTACCTGGCATCACGCTCGTCGTGAGTCCGCTCATCTCGCTGATGAAGGATCAGGTCGACGCGCTGATGGCGCGCGGTATTCCGGCGACGTTCGTGAACAGCACTCTGTCGTCCACCGAGGTGTCGCAGCGCATGGCGCGCGTTGCGCGCGGCGAGATGAAAATGCTGTATGTCGCCCCCGAGCGATTCGACTTCGGGAGTGCCGCGGAGCGACTGAAGGATGTCGGTGTGTCGTTGTTGGCAATCGACGAGGCACACTGCATCAGCGAATGGGGGCACGACTTCCGTCCAAGCTACCTGCGCATCGCGCAGGTTCGAGAACGACTCGGATGGCCACCCGTTGTCGCGCTCACCGCGACGGCCACTCAGCACGTGCGCACCGACATCGTTCGGCAGTTGCGGCTGGAGAACGCCGAGACGATCATCACCGGGTTCGACCGGACGAATCTTCAGTACCACGTAATTCCCACCAAGACCGATGCGGACAAGGACGCGGCGCTGATCAGCGTGCTGCGCGAGCACGACGGCGTGGCAATTGTGTATGCGTCCACTCGGCGCAATGTCGAAAAGGTCACCCGCACGTTGGAGGACGCGCGCATCTCCGTGCTCGCGTACCACGCCGGTCTCGACGACGCGCACCGGCATGATGTCCAGAACGCGTTCATGAATGGCGACGTCCGCGCCATCGTCGCAACAAATGCTTTCGGCATGGGCATCGACAAGTCCAACGTTCGCGTGGTCGTGCACCACGCGATGCCTGGAACACTCGAGGCATACTATCAGGAAGCTGGACGCGCCGGGCGCGATGGAAAGCCGTCAGAAGTATTCTTGCTCCACGCATTTCCCGACCGCTTCACCCACGAGTTTTTCATCAAGGGTGCACACCCCGAACGCGTCGTGATCGAGAAAGTGTTCGAGCGCCTTCGCAAGCTCGCCGATCGCAACGGTGCGGTGCAGTTTGACCCGGCATCGCTGGCCAATGCGTTGCCTGGAAAGGTGAGCGACCGCGAAGTCGAATCTGCATTGCGCGTGCTGCTGCAAGCAGGCGCCCTCAAGTCGGATCCGGATGTCGGCGGTCGCGTGCAAGTGCGCCTGCTGGCTACGCCAGAGCGCATCAAGCGCGAATTGGGCGACGCGAACGGGCCCGAACTCGCGCTCTTGCGCGCGCTCTGGCGTGTTGCAGGCGATTCCCTCAACGACGGCACAACCGTCGACCTCGATGCATTGCCGCCCGCATTCGGCGGCGCGATCCGCACGACGCCCATACTCGAACAGTTGGAGAGCGGACAGTTCCTCGAGTGGCACCGGCTCGGTGGCGGAGATCGAATCAGCGATATGCGACGCCCGCTATCCGCCTATCCAATCGACTGGGCGGCGCTCGATCGTCGTCGCAAGGCGGAGCTCTCGAAGCTCGACTCCATGCAACAGTACGCTTACGCCTCCGGTTGTCGCCGCGGGTTCGTCCTTCGATATTTCGGTGATCCAGCGGCAGGCAAGGACTGCGGCGGCTGCGATAACTGCCTCGGCACACACGGTGACTCGAGGCATTCACGTAAATCCGTCGGCGTCCCGAAGCCGGGCGAGAAGAAGAGGGTTCGCGGCGCCGTGCGAAGCGTCACAGCGTCCGAGCCGTCAGAATTGTCCGCCAGTGCGGAGGATTCACGTCTTCTGGAGCAGCTGAAGACACTTCGGAGCAGCATCGCTCGCGAGCAAAAGGTGCCCGCGTACGTCGTCTTCCCCGATCGAACGCTTCTGGAAATGGCGGTTCGCCGCCCAAAGTCACCGTACGCGCTTGGGGAGATCCGTGGCGTTGGCCCAATGAAGATCGAGAAGTACGGCGAGCGTTTCCTTGCGCTGTTGCGCTCCGCCGATGAAACCGAGGCCGCGTAGCGACCAATTTGTCACCGTGAGCGAGCGGAGCGACAACTTGTCATCCTTGAGCGAGCGGAGCGACAGCGTGTCATCCTTGAGCGAGCGGAGCGACAGCGTGTCATCCT
>JBDTMO010000771.1:0-2826 GCA_039934235.1 bacterium
GGCGAAGTGTCGGCGTGGGGTGAGCTGAATTGGCAATTTCACTCGACGCTCTATGCTCCGTCCAACCGGCAGTTCACCCTGGGGATCGTGAGCAAGATGCACCAGCACAGCGATCGGTACTTGCGCATGCAGCTTTCACTGACGCACGGCGAGACGCGCGCAAGGCAGGAGCACCGCGCCATTCTCGTCGCCGTCAAGAAGCGTGACGCCACAAAAGCATCCCGGCTGATGCGCGATCACATCCTCGGTGCGGGCCGTTCATTGCTGTCCTTTCTCGAGGAGCATCGAGGCGATCCTGCACCGGCCTCGGGCAAGCGGGTGGCGCGATGACGAACATGGAAACTCCGACGGCTATTCGCGTCATTGATTCGCACACCGAAGGTGAGCCCACCCGCGTCGTGATCGACGGCTGGCCACAGCCACGCGGCGCATCGATGGCTGAACGTCGTGATGATATGCGCGAGCGCCACGATCATCTCCGTCGCGCCGTTGTGTGCGAGCCGCGGGGGCACGACGCGATTGTCGGTGCGTTGCTCACGCCACCGGTGAATCCGGAATCCGCGGCCGGCATTGTCTTCTTCAACAATGGCACCTATCTCGGGATGTGCGGTCATGGGCTCATTGGCGTCGTGCGCACGCTCGAGTTTCTTGGCAAGCTCGGGCCTGGTGTATCGCGCTTCGATACGCCGGTAGGCACCGTGAGCGCCGAGCTGTCGGTCGACGGTTCCGTTACGATCGAGAACATTCCGGCGAGCCTGCACGCGCGCGATGTCGCGGTGGACGTCCCGGGTTACGGGCGCGTCGTCGGCGACGTGGCCTGGGGTGGCAACTGGTTCTTCATCACGCATGCCGACCATGTGCCGGTAGACATGCAGCACCTGAAGCAGCTGGGCGGTTTTACGCAAGCCATCCAGGACGCGATCAATGCAGCCGGAATTACTGGCGCAGATGGCGGGGAAATCGACCACATCGAAATCTCTGCGTCGCCATTACGCGCCGATGCCGACTGCCGCAATTACGTGTTGTGTTCCGGCGGTGAATATGACCGGTCACCGTGCGGCACCGGGACGTCGGCCAAGATGGCGACGCTGCATGCGCGCGGTGAGTTGGCGTTTGGTCAAGCGTGGCATCAGGAAGGAATTGCGGGAGGCATGTTTACCGGCTGGCTTACCGAAGGCGCGAACGGCGCGCTTGTTCCACATGTTCGAGGCACTGCCTTCGTCACCGGCGAAGCGACGCTCTATCTCGACGCGCGCGATCCGTTCCAATTCGGCATTCCCTCCGCGTCCGTCGAGCACGCGTGACGCGCGCGGAGCGACCGAACGCGATCGTCATCGGTGCGGGCATCGTGGGTGCTGCGTGCGCGAACGCCCTTGCTCGCGACGGCCTCTCGGTGCTCGTGCTCGATGCCAAGTGTGCGGGCGGCGGGACGACAGCGGCGGGGATGGGGCATCTCGTCGTCATGGACGACTCGCCCGAACAGCTCGCGCTGACGGCCCTCTCGGTCGAGCTGTGGCGAGAGATCGCACCGGCGTTGTCCACGCAAGTCGAGTACGACGCATGCGGCACGATCTGGGTGGCCGAAGATGCAGCGCAGATGGACGCAGTGCGTGAGAAGCAACGCGTCTATGCGGACTTCGGAATTGCTAGTGAGATGCTGAGTGCACAAAGGCTCGGCGAGTTGGAGCCAAACCTGCGCCGTGGCCTCGCGGGCGGACTGTTGGTGCCAGGCGACAGTGTCGTGTATCCACCATGCGCGGCGCTCTGGCTGCTGGATCAAGCGCGCGCGTATGGCGCCACGCTGCGCGAAAACTGCACGGTGGATGCGATCGTCGACCGAGCGGTGCGTTGCGGCAACGAGGTGTTCGAGGCAGACGTCATCGTGAATGCGGCCGGCCCGGAGGCGGCGCTCCTTACACCCGGTGTACCGATCGTTCCGCGGAAGGGACATCTCGCGATCACGGACCGGTACCCCGGCTTCGTGAAGCATCAACTCGTGGAGCTCGGCTATCTCACGAGCGCACACGTCATGACGAATGAATCCGTCGCGTTCAATGTGCAGCCGCGTTCGACGACGCAGGTGCTGATCGGGTCGTCGCGAGAGCTTGTCGGCTGGGATGCATCGACGAACCGCAGTGTGCTACGACAAATGCTGGATCGCGCGCTCGAATTCATGCCGGCGTTGGGCGGCCTGTCGATCGTGCGGACGTGGACGGGGTTTCGCCCCGCGACGACGGACAAGTTGCCGCTCATCGGACGCTGGGAGTCGACGGCCGGTCTCTGGATTGCCGCTGGTCACGAAGGGTTGGGGATTACAAGCTCGCTTGGCACTGCGCGCATACTCGCGGATCTCGTCGCGGGTCGTGCACCAGCGATTGATGCGACGCCGTTCTCTCCAATGCGGCTTGTGTCGGCGGAGGCGTCGTGAGCGAGACGCGAGACGCACAGATGGTAACGATCATCGCCAATGGAAAGGCAGTACGGGCGCCGGCGGGCATCAGCGTGGCCGCGGCGCTCATGAACAGTGGTGTAAGCGCTTTTCGACACTCGGTGGAAGGCGTCGATCGCGGGCCGCTCTGTGGCATGGGTATCTGCTATGAGTGTCGAGTGACGATCGATGGCGTGCCGCATCGGCGAGCGTGCTTGGTCACCGTTGCGGAAGGGCTCCGCGTCAACACCATCGCGGCGACATGACCACCCTCACGCACATCGACGCCGATGTCGTCGTCGTGGGCGCCGGCCCAGCGGGAATTGCCGCGGCGACGCGCGCAGCGGAATCTGGTCGCAGCGTCGCGTTGCTGGACGAGAGTCCCGAACCGGGTGGCC
>JBDTMO010000772.1:0-2812 GCA_039934235.1 bacterium
CGCGCAGCCAGACGGCAATCGCAGCCCCAAGCAAGCCCAGCGGTACTACTAGCAGCACCGACACAGGAATCGACCAGCTCTCATACAACGCTGCGAGCAGCAGGAACACCACGAGCAGTGATGCCCCGTACAATATCGGCGCCTGTCCGGTCGACAAGCGTTCCTGGTACGAGAGACCGCTCCACGCAATTGAAGTGCCCGGAAGATCCTTCGCAAGCTCCGTCATCCGCTCCATCGCCTCGCCGGTGCTGCGCCCTTCGACGGCGGCGCCCTCGATCTCAAACGAGCTGAGCCCGTTGAATCGGCCCACAGTCACGGGCGCTCGCTGCCATGACGTGCGTGCGAATGCCGAGAACGGTGCCATTGAGCCCGTGGTCGTCCGTACGTACCAATCCGCCAGATCTTCCGGCCGACTGCGAAACGGCGAATCTCCCTGCACATACACCCGCTTCACGCGTCCACGATCGATGAAGTCATTCACATAGCTTCCGCCCCATGCGGCAGTAAGCGTCGAATCGACATTGCTCTGAGACAGCCCAAGCGCCCCGACTTTCTCCTGATCGATATTCACGTTGAGCGTCGGCGTGTCTTCGAGTGCATTCGTGCGCACGGAGGTCAACACGGGGTCCTTCCGCGCTGCCGCCAGGAGCTTGTTGCGCGCCTCAGTGAACCTGGCGCGATCGAGGCCACCGCTGTTCAGTAACTCGAGAGTGAAACCGCTCGATTGTCCGAGACCGCGCACCGCCGGCGGATTCAACGCAAAGAATTCAGCATCACGCAATTGTCTCCCGAGATCCAGAGTCGCGCGGCGAGTGATAGCGCCAGCGCTGCGCGCCTCACCCTTGCGAACATCCCAGGGAGCCAACGCGACGAAGCCGCGGCCTGCGTTCTGCCCGGCGCCGCCCTGCCCTTGCCCGATCACGGCATAGATGGTCGGAACATTCTCGTGCTCGTCGTTGAGAAAGTAGCGTTCGATGACGCGTGCCGCTTCAAGCGTTCGCGCCTGCGTTGCGCCCGGCGGCAGCGTGAATTGCAGCTGCGCACGGCCTTGGTCTTCTACGGGCAGGAAGCTCGTGGGCAGATGAAGGAATATTGCCGCGAGCGCCGCGAGAAACACCCCATAGCCAAGCATCATCGGCGTGGCATGCGCCAGGATGCGGCCCACGATATTTGTATAGCGATCGGCCAGGCGATCGAATCCAACCTGAAAGCGCTCACCCGCATGCGCGAGCCGAAGTCGCATACCTGTTCGTCGTTCGTTCGCCGTGGTATCCGTATGTTTCAGCAGCGTGGCCGCAAGCGCGGGTGAGAGCGAGAGTGCGACGATTACGGAAAGACCCATCGCCGACACCATCGTCACCGAAAACTGACGATAGATCTGACCCACGGAACCGCCGAAGAACGCCATCGGCAGGAACACCGCAGAAAGTACCAGCGCGATGGCGATCAACGCCGTCTGAATCTCATGCATCGATTTAATCGTGGCGTCGCGCGCGGTGATGCCAGGCTCTTCCCGCATTACGCGCTCGACATTCTCCACCACGACGATCGCATCATCGACGAGCAGACCGATCGCCAGCACCATCCCAAACAACGTGAGCGTGTTGATGGTGAAGCCGAATAGTGAGAGAACACCAAACGTACCCAGCATCACCACCGGCACGGCAATGGCCGGAATAAGCGTGGCTCGCCAGCTCTGGAGGAACACGAACATCACAATGACCACGAGCACGATGGCTTCGAGCAGCGTCTTGACCACTTCCTCGATCGAGAGCCGCACGAAGTCCGTGCTATCGAGCGGAAACGCGTACTTGTAGCTGCCGGGGAAAGCCTGAGCCTGGCGCTCGACCTCGGCCTTCACCAGCTCAGACGTGCGTAACGCGTCGGCGCCCGGAGCAAGCTGAACCGCCATGCCCGCACCCGGGTAGCCGTTCAGCCGGCTCAGTACGTTGTAGCTTTCACTTCCCAGCTCGACGCGCGCCACGTCTGAGAGGTGCACGATCGAACCGTCCTGCCGCGTCTTCACGATGACGTTGCGGAACTGGTCGGTATTCGTCAACCGCGAGCGCGCCGTCACCGTCGCATTCAACATCTGCTCGCCGGATGCGGGCTGGCCGCCCAGCTGGCCGGCGGCAACCTGTGTGTTTTGTGACTGGAGTGCCGCAATGACGTCCGCCGGCATGAGCTGGACGCTTGCGAGCTTACTGGGATCGAGCCAGATGCGCATCGCGTACTGCGCGCCGAACACGTTTACGTCGCCCACACCGGGAAGACGTGCGATCGTATCCTGCAGATTGGAGACGAGATAGTCCGACACGTCCGCACTGGTCGTGCGGCCGGATGAGTCGTAGATTGCCATCACCATCAGGAAGTCTGGATTTGACTTTGTCACCACGAGACCCTGCTGTTGCACGGCCTGGGGCAGTCGCGGCAACGCCTGCTGCACTTTGTTCTGGACCTGCACCTGCGCAATGTCGGCGTTTGTCCCCTGCGCGAATGTCACAACGACCTGGGACACCCCCGACGCATTGGAAGTCGACGAAAAGTAGATCATCCCATCGATACCGGTGAGCTGCTGTTCGATCACCTGCGTGACGCTCGATTCGAGCGTTTCGGCCGCGGCACCGGGATAACTGGCGCGAACGTTGACCGAAGGTGGCGCGATGTCAGGATATTGCTCGACGGGCAGCAAGCGGATCCCGGCCACACCGCCTAGCATGATCAGAATGGAGATCACCCACGCGAGAATGGGTCGGTCGATAAAAATGCGTGAAAACATCGATCACTTCGCGGCGGGTGCAGGCGCGACGGC
>JBDTMO010000773.1:0-2803 GCA_039934235.1 bacterium
CACGTCGGACACGTCGTTGAATTCGTCCACGAAGCGGCCGTCGCCCTCGTGAGGACGTCCGCGGGCGAAGAAGAAGAGCAGCGCGAGTATTGAAGCGAGCGCCAATGCGAGAACCGCGGCAGAAACACCGGATAATCGCGGACGTTTCGCGGCGTCCTCGCCACCAGATAGCTCGAGTAGTTCTTCAGGCTCTTCCATCCAATCTCGAGCCCGGTACTCTCGGCGATCTCGACGCTGAGGCGATGACTCTCGGATTCCGTCAGAGGCGCCGTGAATGCGGTCGAAAAACACTTCTGGTAGGCGTCGCGAAACAGGCTCGTGAACGCCTGAAGATCGAATTCTCGCGGCGCGCGATCCGCTTCTTCTGAAATTCCGTCCGGTTTACGCCCCATTTGTGGCGGCAGTTCGTCCGAGGTCAAAGAATGCGCTCCGTCGAGACGGATGCTTCCGTCCGCCGACCCGAAACCATGCCACCGGCGACTTCACGATGGACACACGGACTTTCAAGCTGCTGTCGATTGCCTGCGCGCTGATCGTGAACGCCGAGATCATCGGAGCCCAGGACCTTCAACTTCACTACGACTGGCGACATACGGTCGATCCTCGCAACAATTCGCGGAATTTTCCAGCGATCACGTTCAAGACGTTCAAGGCGCTCGAGAAGGGATCCTTCCTGCTCAAACTGGAAGCCACGCTGGACGGTACGCAGCACAATGTCTCGAAAGGCTATATGGAGGTGTCGCAGACGGTACGCTTCTGGAGCGCTCCAGTCTATGTCCTCGCGGAGTATACCGGCGGGCTCGGTCTGTTCGACGGCGGTGGCGGAGGCTACTCCATCGAGAACGCCTATGTCGCGGGAATGGCGTATCCGTTCGCGTGGAAGAGCGGATGGGCCAATGCGTATCTCGCCTACAAGCACACCAATTTCTCACGGCCGAGTCACGATCCGCAGGCGAGTCTCTATTGGGGCCGATCATTTCGCGAGCGCTGGGCGTTCGCTACCACCGGCGTGTTCTGGACGCAGAACCGAAATCACGGCGACGATTACACCGCGAGCCTTGGCGGCAAGCGACGATCCTTCTTGATCGAGAACGAGTTGTGGTGGCGCGCCGTTGGGCTGGTGTCGGTCGGAACGGAGATCAGGGTCTCTCGTGATGTGTACGTCACCGATGGACGAGTGCTCGTGTACCCGACAATCGGACTGCGCTACTTGTTTTGAGGCCGATGCACGCTTGACGTCAATGCGCCACTCGTACATAGTGGAGCAGGGCGTTCGGGACGCCTGCGGGTCCGCGCGAAGGGCTGAGTCCTCCCGTTGAAGCCACTGGTGACGGCACCATCGTCTCCGTGCTGGCCTGCTTGCGGACCGCCGGCCTTATGCATGGAGAACACATGCCGGCCACCCGATCCCTGCCCGATTCCCCCGACCTCGATCAGCTTCGACGTCAGGCGAAAGAACTACTGCGCGATGGACGCGCTGCCGACCCACGCGCACTGGCGCGCTTCCGGATTCTTCCGTCGCTCGCACGTATCAGCGACGACGAACTCGCCGCCGCGCAGCTCGCACTCCACGACGCACAATCGGTCATCGCACGCGAGCACGGCTTTCCGTCGTGGAATGCGCTGCGCGAACGCGTTGAGGAACTCACGCTGGACTTCGACGACGCGGTGCGTGAGTTCATCGAAGCCGCGACCGACGGCCGCACGTCGCGCGCGGAGCGCCTGCTCACACTACGCCCACGCATCGCCAGTGCGAGCGTTTACAGCGCGCTTGTGCTCGGCGACTCCGTTGCCGTCGAATCGCACATTGCCGCGCATCCGGAATTCGTTCGCGAGCGCGGCGGTCCGCGCAACTGGGAACCCCTCCACTACGTCTGCTACACGTCGCTAGGCGCAAGATCGGCCGCGAGTGCAAGTGGCCTCGTCGCGATCACGCGAACCCTGCTCACGCTCGGCGCAGATCCCAACGCGCGCTTTCCCTGGCTGCATCACGAGGTGCATCGCCCTGTGCTCTGGGGAGCAACTCGCGTCACTCGGGTGGCAGCGCTTGCCGAGTTGTTGCTGAGTTCCGGCGCCAACCCGAACGACGGCGTCACGTTTACGCTGGCTGCCGGCGCCGGTGACCTGGAGACGCTCAACCTTCTAAGAGCACACGGCGCGGACTCGAACCAAGCCTGGGCGACCGATGGTTCCAATACGCTCTACGCCATCCTTCATTGGGCCACGACGCCGATAGGCGTGCAATGGCTCCTGGAGCATGGCGCCGACGCCGATCCTGTCTTCGCCGCGAACGGTGAAACGCCGCTGCACGTTGCCGCGCGACGTTGGGACACGGCAATCACGGAGCTTCTCGTGCGCCACGGCGCTGACATCTCTCGCCAGCGTGCCGACGGCCGCACGCCTTACGCCGTCGCGGAGCTGAACGGGAATCGCGCCGTGGCTGAATGGTTGCGGGCGCACGGCGCGCATGACGAGCTCTCGGCGGTCGATCGTCTCGTTGCGGCGTGTGGTCGCGGGGAGCGTGAAGTGGTCGAGTCGATGCTCGCAACGAGTCCGGCCCTGCGCGATGAGATCACGGTCGAGCATTACTTCGCGCTGCACCGTGCTGCCGAGGAGGGCGATGTCGCTGCGGTCGCGTTGCTGCTCGACTGTGGTTTTGACCCGAACCTCGGTGACGAGGGAATTGGTAAGACCGCACTGCACAGCGCGGCCATGGCGGGACGACCCGATGTCGTTCGGCTCCTGCTTGCGCGCGGTGCGTCGCCCGACGTTCGGGACCGGGAGTTTCATGGACAGCCACTCG
>JBDTMO010000774.1:0-2798 GCA_039934235.1 bacterium
CGCGTTGCGGCTTCGATGTCGTATGGTGTGTCGCCAATGAGGATGCCTTGCGACGCGTATCGGCGCGCCTTGCGGAGTGCGGCCCTGACGATGTCTGGGTCCGGCTTGGATTCGTCGGCGTCGTCCGCCGAGGCGGCCGCCTGGATG
Source organism: bacterium (assembly GCA_039934235.1). Taxonomy (GTDB): domain Bacteria; phylum Gemmatimonadota; class Gemmatimonadetes; order Gemmatimonadales; family Gemmatimonadaceae; genus AG11. Next base: position 148 of record JBDTMO010000774.1, read on the forward strand.
AGGTCGGCCAATCCGGCCTGTTGCAGCATCGCCTGCACTTCCCGCTCTTGCGCAGACGTTGCGACGACAAGCTCGAGACCCTCGTTGCGCAGGAGGGCGAGCAGGTCACGCGCACCAGGGGTCGGCTCCAGGCCTGGTAACTCGCGTGCGAAGAGGTCGGCGCGCGTGTCGAAAATACGCTTGGCGTCGTCGCTGTGTGCGTCGAGCCCCACGAGTTTGGGAAGCAACTTGTCGCCGCCCATGCCGATGAGCGGGCGAACCTGCTCGAACGTGACGACATACCCATGCTCGGCAAGCGCGCCGATCCAGGCGCGCGTGTGGGCATCGTTGCTGGCGATGAGGGTGCCGTCGATATCGAGCAACGCAGCCTGCAATGCGTCGCCTGGCGGATGGAGTGCGCTGGTCATGGGAGTACCTTGGTCAAGACCGGTGCCGCGACGGCGAATATCCGCCCTTGTTCGAGAGAGCGCGTTTTACCTTTCGCCATGACTGATTCCACCGCGTCGCCCGTCAATCGGCGGCTCGAACTGTTTGTCGTCGCGCTGTGGGTGATCGCCGTTGTCGCCGCCACCGTGCAGCAGGGCGTCACGCACCAGAACAACAACTTCCTGATTTTCCGCGCGGCGTCGATTCACCTGCTGCACGGTCAGGATTTGTATGCGGCCTACCCCGCGCTGCACTTCGATTTCTATAAGTACAGCCCCAGCTTTGCGCTGCTGTTCCTGCCCTTTGCGCTGTTGCCGCTGGTGCTCTCGATGCTGTTATGGAACGCGCTGAACGCGGCCGTGCTCTGGGGGGCGATTGGAACAGTGCTTCCTCGCCGCGGAGCGCTTATCGCTCGCGCGATTGTCTTTTTCGACCTGCTCGGTTCACTGCAGAACGTGCAGAGTAATGCTCTTGTCGCCGGCCTGATCATTCTCACGTTCAGTGCGTACGAGCGGCGGCACACGGTGCTCGGCAGCCTTGCCGCCGGAGTGGGAGCGGCGATCAAGCTGTTCCCTCTCGCCGGTGTGAGCTTCGCGATTTTTCATCCGAGAAAGTTGCGGGTCGGGATTGCCGTTGCGGTCGGATTGCTTGCGCTGATCCTGTTGCCGCTTCTGGTCACCTCGCCGTCGACGCTGCTGGCGCAGTACGCGTCGTGGCGTGCAATCGAGTCCAGGGACGCGCTGGACCGGGGCTTTACGGTAATGCAGATGGTGCAGCTCGTATTGCGCCAGGATTGGCCGAACTGGCCGCAGCAGCTTGGCGGAGTGCTCTTGCTGGTGGCGCCAATTCTCGTGCGGCGCGACCGGTGGATGGAGTGGACGTTCCGCCTCACGTATCTGTGTTCGGTCCTGGTGTTTTGCGTGATCTTCAACCACCAGTCGGAGAGTCCGACGTTCGTGATCGCAGTCGTTGGCGCGGCGATCTGGTTCGCGACGCTGCGGAGGCCGTCAGTTGGCGAATGGGCGCTGTTCGGATTCCTGGTGGTGTGCACCATTCTCGCGTCGTCCGATGCGATGCCGCGTGCCATACAGCGGGCGGTGTTCGACGCATATCACTTCAAGACGGTGCCGTGTATCGTGCTTTGGATCGTCTTGCAGGGAAAGCTCTGGAGGACGGCGGGGCCCGGCGCGAGAGGCGGGTTCACGGGTGCGAGCAACAGCATCGCTTAGTCAGCAAGCTTGACACCATTTACCGCAGGTTAACTACGGTTCGTCCTGTGCGTAAAGACGTTCCCTACTCAGCGCGGAAGAGCCAACCTTCACACCTGATCGAACCTCACGAGTCGGACATCGCCTCTCGACAGTCTTTCGCGCAGCGCCACCGAGCACAACGCTGCAACCTCTCTTTCCCGTTCGTGCCGGTAGGGATCCTGGGCGGCCAACACTTCGTCATCGTAGCCGGGATGAAGCATTATCTCGGTAACGCCCTGTGGCAGACGATCGATCAACGCAAGCAGCCGGCGCTCAACGTCGGGAGCTCCCTGGAGCGCGATCCCGCGAAAGTTTGGAGAGCGTGCAAGCAGCGCGTGATCGTCCGGCGTCACATGACGCATCGCGGCCCGCCATGCTCCGCTCAGGACCAGCATTTTCGCGCTTGCCACAGGGTCGCTCGGCGTGGGCTGATCGAGCGGACGTCGCACAATGCGCACTCCGGCTGCACGCGCGCTTGCAAGCACCGGCGCGAGAATCCCGGGCAGCGCATGCGTGTGGCGGTGGCTGTCGAGGTGTGTGGCGCGCACTCCTTCCGCGCTCAGCGCGGCGAGTTGCGCGTCGCACTCGCGGCGGACATCTGAAGCGCTCACGCGTCCGATCATGGCGCGCCGAGCCAGTTCGCCAAGGGAATAGAACCGGCCCGTTCGCGGATCGGTGAGCGTTGGCGCAATGGCCAGCGGCCGCCCCGTCAGGAGATTCAGGTGTAGCCCCACGCCGAGTGCGGGGACGCGGTCGCGCACGAGTGCCGTGGCTTCTGGGAATGCGGGCGTATTCACCATCATCGACGCCGACGACAGCGTGCCCGCCTCATGCGCCTCGACGATGCCTCGGTTCACGCCGGGCGCAAACCCGAGGTCATCGGCGTTGATGATGAGGCGAATGCTTTCCATGGTGTTCGGAGTGTTGTCGTGCTGCACGCATTGAACGCCGTTACGGCCAAGGCAACCGCAACTG
>JBDTMO010000775.1:0-2795 GCA_039934235.1 bacterium
GATCCGGACTCGCCAGGTTGATGAGATACGAGTCGTGCGCCATCGTCGCGACAACTTGCGTCGTGGCGAGCCGCTCATGGAACAGCGCGCATTCGTCATCCGCACATTCTCGTTCAGCCCAACGATTTCCCATCTTCGTGAAGAGCTGCAGCGCAGTGGCCTCGATTGCTGCCGCACGTGCCGGCGCTTCGGGAACTCCACCGGCGGCGCTTACGTGTGCGCCGAGCAGCGGAGAAACCGCAGGCGTCGCGGGCTTCGTCGTCATGCGTCTTGCTGGCGTCATTCGACGGCGGTCGGCGTACCACGGAGCACGCGCCCGCATCGGGGACAATGGATGTCGCCCGACTCCGCAAGCGCATATTCGAACGGACGCCCACACGCGCAATGACTTTCCAGCTCATCATGTCCGCACACGATGCAGTAGACATCGTCAGGAGCGTAGGCGCGAAACCGGCCACACACTGCGCACCGCCTGGTGACGTGCATGTCTAGCGCGTCCCGCGCAACCAGCTTTCTGGATCCACCGCGTTCCCATTCGGCGGAGTGCGGATCTCAAAATGCAGGTGTGGCTTGAGATCGGGATCCGAGATGCCCACCGTACCGAGAATGTCGCCCTTCTTGATCGCGGATCCTTTGTGTATCGCCGGCGGAACCGAGTTTAGCGATGCGTAGATTGAAAAATATCCGCCACCGTGATCGAGGATGACGGTGAGTCCGTAGGTGCCGAGTTGGCCGACGCTTACGACGGTGCCTGGCGCGACGGACTTGACGGGCGTTCCAATGGCCGCGGCGATTCCGACGCCATTCCACCGCGTTGTCGTGTTGTTCGGATTGATGACGCGACCGAAGCGAAACAGGAACGTCCCGTCCACCGGCCAATCGAGCTTGCCGAGATCAGTTGTCTTGAGCGCACTCGGCGCGCGGGGCGCGTTGGGGCGCGTATTCTCCGTGCGCTTGCGCTCTGCCTCGATGGATGCAATGACACCACTCAGCCGCGCCTCGGACTGCCGGATTCGCGATAACCGGTCCTGGATCTGCTGTGTGCTGCGCTGTGCAACCTGAAGGCTGGTCGAGCGCACCCGGCCGAGGATGGCAAGGCGTTCTTCTTCGCGCTGCTTGTCGCTGCGATTCTCTTCGACGGCATCGCGAAGCTTCACAAGCTCTCCGCGTTGCCGCGCAATGTCGTCGCGCAAAGCCTCGACCCGGCGAACCAACGCACGATCGTGCACCGCCAACTCGTGCAGATACTTGTACCGCGCCACCAACTCGCCGAACGAACGCGCCGTGAGCAATGCTTCTGCCGAGTACAGCGGACCACGTTTGTAGATATCCACGAGGCGCTTCGACAACGTGCCTCGACGATGTTCAAGGTCACCTTCGGCCATCGCCATCCGGTTGCTCGTCAATTCGATGTCGCTGGTGACAGCGGCGAGTTGTCGATCGAGCGTCTGGATGACGAGCTCCGTGGCCGCTCGCTGCTGCTCGAGGTTCGCCACTTCGTCGCGCAAGTCGTGGACGCTGCCTTGCAAGTTCACCATTCGCCGCTCGAGATCGGCCCGCTCACGCCGCACGCGATCGAGTTCTTCCCGCTGCGCTCGAATGCGCGCGTCTGCACTCTGCGCCGGCAACACCGCGGGTAGAGACAAGAGGAGCACGAGCAGACCGCTCGTCGGCACGAGCCATCGCGGCGCCCATGTCATCCTGAGCGAGCGGAGCGCCCGTGTCATCCTGAGCGAGCGCAGCGCCCGTGTCATCCTGAGCGAGCGCAGCGAGTCGAAGGATCTGCACTTCCGCTCTAGATCCGGCGTAAATGCCTCCCGACCGACACCGCGCTCCCCACAAGGCCGATCATCGCGCCGAACAGCAGGCCGAGCAACGCGACCTTCGTGTCGAAGAAGATCGTCTGGATCAGGTACTTGTCGATGATGGCGCGCGCGACGTACGTGAGCAGCAGCGCAAGTAATCCTCCTAACACACCCTTGGCCAATCCCTCGAGGAGAAATGGTCGGCGGATGTACGAGTCCGTCGCGCCGACGAGGCGCATGATCGAGATTTCCTTCGCGCGTGACAACACCGCCATGCGGATCGTTGCGCCGATGATGATCACCGACACGCCGGCAAACGAGAGTCCGAGTACCACACCCGCAATGCCCGCGATGTTGCGGAGTCGATAGAGTTTCTCGATCCATTCTTCGCCATATCGAATGTCGTCGACGAAGGAGAACGCGCGCACGCGCGCTGACACGCGCTTCACCGTGGCCGGATCGCGAAACCCGGGCTTCAGCCGCACGTCGATCGACGCCGGAAGCACCGCGCCCTCGAACACATCGCGAAAGTCGCCAAGCTCCTTCTTTGCCCGCTCGAGTGCCTCGTCCTGCGACACCGTCTTCGTGCCGAGTACTTCGGGATAGTTCGAGATATCCTGCGACGCTTGCGCCATTGCTTCCGCGGACGTTCCGTCGGCCACGAACGCGCGAATCTCCACACGATCCTCAAGGCGCTCGAGCGCCTCGCGAATGTTGAGTGCCACGAGTCCGAACAGGCCGAACGCAAAGAGCGAAAAGGCGATCGTCGTGATGCTCAACGCGCTGAGCAGCGGCGTTCGGCGAAAGGTGATGAGCGCGTCGCGAAGGGAGCGCATCAGGCGTCGCGCGCCGGCTTTGCCACCTGCTCCGCCGAATCGAACACCACGGCGCCGCGATTCATTTCAATGGTGCGAAACTCCTGACGGCGAATGAGCTCGAGATTGTGCGTCGCCATCATCACGGCGGTCCCGCCGGCGTTGATCTCGCGCA
>JBDTMO010000776.1:0-2793 GCA_039934235.1 bacterium
GAATCTGCGGCGGTTCGAGAATCCATGAGGTCCGCCATCGTCTTCGTGCGCTGGAGCGACTGTCCCAGCTCCCTCGAGAATGTGCGAAGCGCCGTGATGTAATCATCCGAGAAGCTGCGAGGACTGTTGTACGCATAGGCGAGTCCGCCGATGACCTCGCCACCGACCTTGAGCGGCACGGCAGCGCGCGCGTGCGTTTCCAACATTCCTGGAACGTCCGCGAGCCCGGGGTAACGAGCAAGCATGGTCCCCAGATCTTCGACCAGCACCAGTTCGTCCGATCGCACCGCGTCGGCAATGGGATACGGTGCCGCGATGGACATCGATCGCACATGTGCGGCGGTATCCTCTGGCGGAGGATGTCCTCCCGCGAGCGAGAGCGTTTGGCGGCCTTCCTCGAACATCCACACCGAGCCGCGATCCGCCTCGAACAGTTCCCGACCCAACGTGGTCGCCGCGTCGATGACATCGGACGAAGTGGTCGACCGCGACAATTCACCCGTGAGGAGCTGCAGTCGCGCGAGCCATCGGGCGCGCTCTTCGGCAATCCGATACGCCGCACTGGCCGCATCGCGCGCTCGCACCGTGTCCTGATGCAGCGCCGCGCGCTCGATCGCCATCCCTGCCCGACGACCGAGTTCCACCGCAAAGGCGAGATCAGACTCCGTGTATGATCTGTTGGATTCCGCGGTCACCAGCGTAATGGTGCCCACGATTCGCTGGTGCGCGCGAAGCGGGACGATCATCACCGAGCGAAGCCCGACCGTGCGAAGGAGTGAGAGCTCCTCATCGTTACGCGCCGACGCGGCAATGCTCTCGTCGGAAATGAATTGATGGAATTCCGGCAAGCCCGTCCTGAGGACGTTGGGAATGCCGCGCGCGGCGTCCATGTCCCGCGGAAATTGTTCGTGCAGTTGCCGCGCCCATCGGATCTTTTCTGGATCTGTGTGCGCGACCGCGAGCTGGCGCAACTCGCCCGTCGCCTCGGACAGGAGATCGACGCTCGTCCAATCGGCGAGATCGGGAACAACCAACGCGGCCACGCGCTGAAGGGTTGCCTCGAAATCGAGTGATTCGCTGAGGAGATCGGTCGCACGCGACAGATACGCTTCGCGCCGAAGCGCCTCATGCTCGGTCTTGAGCGCGTCGGCAAGCTGCTCGTTCGACTGTTCGAGCTCCTCGGCAATCAGCTGCGCGTGCGCGGATTGCGTCTCGAGTTCTTGCGTCTGCGCTTCGAGCAACCGCTGTTGAATGATTCGATCGGTCACGTCGCGAAACACGTTCACGACGAACATCGCCTCGCCACTGTCGTCACGCACCACGAACGACCGGACGTCGCTCCACCGCACCACATTCGTTGCACGCACACGCACTTGCAGCACACCGTCCGCCTTGCCATGCACCAGGGCACGTCGGCCAGGCAACTCTTCGAGCGCGATGGGTTCACCGTCCTCGGTCATCACCTCGAACATCCGGCTGTAGTCACCAGTTGGTGCGGCGAGCAACTCTTCCGCTGTCGCGTAGCCGGACGTCTGCGCGGCCACTTCATTCGCGTAGACAGTGCGTCCAGAGCGGTCCTGCACGGTGACGCCATCGCTCAGGTGCGCAACCAACAATTCGAACTGTGCCCATGCTGGTGGCGACGACTCGCCAGCCTTGATCGACGAGTCAGGTTTGGGATCGTGCATATCCCACGGGTGGCAGGAAACCGGCGCAGCGAATACTCTGTCCGATTCTAGGTCGCATCCGTGACGCACACAAGCCACGGTCGGCGCGTCTCGCTTCTCCGAGTTCCTGGAGATCGATAACGCGGGCATGCGGCGTTCGGTCGCTCCAGACGTATTCAGTAATCGGGACGCGAAGCGCTGTGATCTAACACACAAACACGCAAACTTGCGGTCGGGAGCGAGCAGCTTCTTGTGACTGACCTGGGATTGCCGCCGGTGAGCAGGCCGTCAACCACGACGGCGCCGAATCCGGACGCGGCGTGCCGCCGCTATCAGCATCGCACTTCAGTTGCGCCGGCAGCGTGCTGACTTTGTTCGCGATTTCATCGTTGGAACATCCGACAACGGCGGCGGCGAAAATCGCGGCGGCAAAGTCGTCGATGCGTGAATACACAACAACGGCGCCGTGATCGGGCGCCGTTGCGGGATTACCGTGTGTGCGGATGACGGCCCGCCTACTGACCCACCGCTCTGAACGTTATCGGGCTGCCTGCCAACGTTCCGCTGCTGGCGTTGAGCGTATTCAGGCCGAGGGAGCCCAGCGTCCAGCCGACGGCAGCGATGCCGCTTGAATTCGTTGCTACGCTCGCAGCCGTCACAGTTCCGCCTCCCGAGTTGACGACGAAATTGACCGTCACCCCACTCACCAGATTGCCGAATTGATCCTTCACGATCACGCTCGGCGGTATCAACACCGCGGCGCCCACCAGCGCCACTTGTGCGTCGCCTGCGTTCAGAGCGATCGACGTCGCGGGGCCAGCGGTACCAGTCGCGTTAAACGTGACCCCAGTGAGACCAGGGCTCGTTGCTGTCAGCGTGTTCGTGCCGGCAGTTGTCCCCAGCGTCCAGCCACCCAGCCGCGCGCCGCCGTCCGAGGTGGTGTTCAATGGGCCCAAGATGATGGAGCCGCCGCCGGACGCAACCGCAAATGTCACCGGTACGTTACCCACCCCATTACCGAATGCATCCTTGACGATCACGCTCGGCCTCACTGCCACTGCCGTGTTAACCGTCGCGCTCTGATTGTTTCCCAGATTGATGACGATCTGCGTTGCGGCGCCCGCGA
>JBDTMO010000777.1:0-2792 GCA_039934235.1 bacterium
CCGGGACTGCTCTGCGAATTGCCGAATCATGTAGGGAATGGTGTGGGATGGCTTCGAGCGTTCGTCGCGATCCCGATAGGCATAACGCCGAGTCGTTGCACGAGCATCACCAATTCGCCGCAAGCAGGTACGTCTTACGCGACAAGGGCCACGGGAACAGAAGTCCCGTGGCCCTAACCGTCCATCCGCGTCACCTCGACGTCACATCGACGCACCGTGACACTTCTTGAACTTCTTCCCTGATCCGCACGGACAGGGATCGTTTCGCCCGACCGTCGTCCAGTCGACTGGCGCTGCAGGGCCCGTCTTCAGATCACTCGCAGACCGGGCACGTCCCGCGCCGACGATCACGGGATCACGCCGCACGACAGCTTCCTTCTCCGACGGCGTTTCCGCGGGACCGATGTCCTCGACAACCCCGGCGCCAGTGAGCGGTTCCGGTACGTACTCCTCGAGCACGCCCATCGCGTTGTAGCGCTTGGTCGGTTGCAGCGGAGGAGGCGGAGGCGGAGAGCTGCCATTCTGCCCATCATCCGGCGGACCTTCCTCGATGACCAATTGCACTTTCAGGAAACGGTCGCTGAACGTCTCTGCCACGTCGTTCATGAGATCCACGAACATCGTATACGCTTCCTGCTTGTACTCGACGAGCGGATCCTTCTGGCCCCACGAGCGATAGTGAATCGCGTTGCGCAGCTGGTCGAGATCGTAGAGATGGTCCTTCCACTTCTCGTCCAGCACGTTGAGCATGACGTAGCGCAGGAGGCGATCGGCGTACCCACCCTCTTGATCGCGCACCAGGTCAAGCGCTTCGATCTTGCCGGCAAATGCCCCACGGCCCGCCTCAGAGACGTGCGCCTGCGCGTCGGCCAGCAAGGATGGACGAAGATTCTCGTCGTCCAACTCCTTGACCTGTAGGAGATAGTGCATGAGCAGTTCCTGGCGCAGCAGGTCGAAGTCCCACTCGGACGCATCATCGAACTCCGCCAGCACCGTCTCCACACGACGCGACACTGCCTTCTCGACCATCTTGATCGCTTCGCCCTTGAGTTCCTCACCGCCCTCGAGTGCGAATGCGCGCAGCGAATAGATCACTTCGCGCTGTTGATTCATCACATCGTCGTACTCGAGCAATTTCTTGCGGCTCTGGAAGTTTTGCAATTCCACGCGCTTCTGCGCCTGTTCGATCGAGCGCGTAATGAGCGGGTGCGTGAGCACCTCGCCTTCCTGCGCACCCATACGATCCATCAACTTGGCAATGCGATCGCTACCGAACAGGCGCATCAGGTCGTCTTCCAGCGACAGGAAGAACTGGCTCGCACCGGGATCGCCCTGGCGACCAGCTCGTCCGCGGAGCTGGCGGTCGATTCGACGTGATTCGTGCCGCTCGGATCCCACGATGTGGAGTCCGCCCATTTCGTCGACGTTGATGTCCTTGCCGTCCGGGTCCTTGATCACCGACGGCTTGGACGGCGTAACACCGTCACCGAGTTTGATGTCGGTACCGCGTCCGGCCATGTTCGTCGCGATCGTGATCGCCCCGGGCTGCCCGGCATTCTGGACGATCTCCGCCTCGCGCTGGTGGTATTTCGCGTTGAGGACATTGTGCACCATGCCGCCGCGCTGCATGAGCTTTGACAGCGTCTCCGACGCGTCCACGCTCGTTGTACCAATGAGCACCGGATATCCGAGCTCGTGCAACCGTCGCGTCTCCTCGACAATCGCGTTGTATTTCTCTCGGCGTGTCTTGTAGACCAGATCATGCCGGTCGTCGCGGATGACATCGCGATTCGTTGGAATGACCGCGACTTCGAGCTTGTAGATCTCGTAAAACTCCGTCTCTTCCGTTTCCGCGGTGCCGGTCATGCCGGCGAGCTTCTCGTACATGCGGAAGTAATTCTGGATCGTGATCGTGGCCATCGTCTGCGTCTCCCCCTTGACGCGAACGCCTTCCTTGGCCTCGACCGCTTGGTGCAGCCCCTCGCTCCAACGACGTCCGGGCATCGTGCGACCCGTGTACTCATCGACGATGAGTACCTCGCCATCCTGGACGACATAGTTCACGTCCTTCTCGTACAGCGCATGCGCGCGAAGCAGCTGATGCACGATGTTCAGCCGCTCGCTCTTGCCCGCGTAATCGATCTCCAGCGTGCGACGTTCGGCGATTTTCTGCTCGGGTGTAAGATCCGTCGCGTGGTCGATGCGATGCACCGCCTCGCTGAGGTCCGGCAGCATGTACGCGTCGTGGTCCGACGGCGCCATGTAGTCGACGCCGCGATCCGTGAGGTGCACCGAGTGTCCACGCTCATCGAGCACGAACAACAGGTCGTCCTCGATGGTCCGATACACTTGCTTGGCCGGCGGCAGCTTGCGATCCGCGAGGTGCTCGAGTTCGACGTTCAACACGAGTTGCTTGTTGCCTGTCTCGTTCAGCATCTTCTGGAGACGCCGATTTTTCGGGTGGCCGAGTTGCGCCTGATACATCTTCACGGCGGCGTCCTGGGAGCGACCCGCCTCGAGCTCGCGCTCGGCATCGGCGACGAGCACGTTCACGAGCTCGACCTGCTTGCGCACGAGCCGCGAGATTGACGTGTTATGCTCGAAGTACTGCACGTCGCCCTCGTTGCCGACAGGCCCCGAAATGATGAGCGGCGTCCTCGCTTCGTCGATCAGGACCGAATCAACTTCGTCGACCAAGGCGAACACGTGGCTGCGCTGCACGCGCTGATCGAGCGACGTCACCATGTTGTCGCGCAGGTAGTCGAAGCCGAACTCGTTGTTCGTGCCGTACG
>JBDTMO010000778.1:0-2786 GCA_039934235.1 bacterium
TACTGGCCACGTCGGCTATTTCCTTGTACGACAATCCTTCGTTCACCCTCAGGAGAAACACCTCCCTTTGCGTCTTCGACAGGCGACTCACGGCATCGTGCATTCGCTTCCGAGTTTCCTCCGCGACAACAGCGTCGAGCGAATCGTATTCCGTGACTGCATCGTCGTCCTGAACCTCCACCTGCTCTCCTCGTCGGCGCTGCGACCGCCTCAGATCCAGCAACAGCCGCCGTGCGATCGTGAAGAGCCACGTCCGCAGCGAACTGTCGCCACGAAAGCTGTCCAGCGACCCGAATGCCCGCACAAACGTATCCTGTACAACGTCCTGCACATCGCCCCGCGCACCAACGCTTGCGGCAAATCGTGCTACCGCTCCGGCGTGCCTCTCGACAAGCACTGTCGCGGCGCGCTGGTCCCCGCCCTTCCATCGCGTGATGAGGTCGAGGTCTGTTTGTTCATCGGCAACCTCGACGTCGTCTGTCATGCGATCCGGCAAGTTGGACGCTGGATATGGCGCGTCGTTAAGGGCGAGTATGTGGTGGCCATCCCGCCGAATAACATATAGTTACATCAATTCCCTGTCCCAACCTGTCAATGACGACTTCCCTGAGGGCGCCGCTCCGCATTGCGCATCGCGGCATGCCGCGTCTGGCGCGGGAAAACACGCTGGCGAGCTTCGCCTTGGCGCTCGACTCTGGGGCGGATGGAATTGAACTCGATGTGCATGCGACCCTGGACGGCGTCGTCGTCGTCCATCACGATCCGGCGCTGGCGAACGGCGCCTCGATTAGCGAGCTGGGCTACCAACTGCTCCGTGACCAGTCTCTGGAAGGGGCACAGATCCCGACGTTGCGCGACGTGTGCACGCTGGTGAGCGGGCGAGCGGAGCTGTTCGTCGAGATCAAGGGAGACGGTATTGAACGGCTGGTGTCGGACGAGCTCGACGGCTACGACGGAAGGTGCGCGATTCATAGTTTCGACCACGCACTCATTCGACGTCTCTCCCGCGGCAAAACGCGCCATCGGCTCGGATTGCTGTTTGAGACGACGCCACCGAATGCGGGTGACGTGTTGGCCTTCAATGGTGCGCTCGATCTTTGGCCACATCATGAGCTCGTCACGCGCGAGCTGGTCGATGCGGTGCACTCAATGCAGGGACGCGTCATACCGTGGACGGTGAACGAGGCGAGCGATGTGCAGCGCGTCATCGCAAATGGTGTCGACGGAATTTGCACCGACGACGTTCGTATTCTGTCCTTGGCGTAAGCGGAATGGGTCAGTGAGCCGAAGACGCCCGAGCAAACTGGCTCGGTGACTCTACTGCTCGTACCTTCGGCGCAGTCAACACTCGCGATCCCCACCTTTTTGCAAGGACCGTCCGCCCGATGCGTCATACCGCCATCGCGCTCGCCGCAGGACTCGCTGTCGCCGTTGCCAACCCGAGCGCCGCGCAAGCGCCGGGAACAGCACCGGCACGCCCGACGCCCGCAGACACGACTCCTCCGACCCCAATGGCGGGTGGTGTCTCGACACCAAACGCCGATCCGTTTCCCAGCACGTATCGCCCATTCGCGTCGCGGCCAACGCTGATCAGGAATGTCACGATCCTCACCGCGGCTGGCCCCACCATCCGCAATGGCAGCGTACTGCTGCGCGACGGCAAGATCGCTGAGGTCGGAAGCAACGTCGCCGCGCCCGCAGATGCGGTGATCGTGGAGGGACAGGGCAAGTACGTCACGCCGGGCATTATCGATACGCACTCGCACATTGGTGGCGGCGGCGTGCCTGGCGACAACGGTGCGCAGACGAACGACATCAACGAGGCCACGAGCCCTGTGACGGCGAATGTGTGGGTCGAGCATTCGGTGTGGCCGCAGGACGCACAGTTTCCGCGAACTCTCGCCGGTGGCGTGACGACCATTCAGGTGCTGCCAGGATCAGCGAATCTCATCGGCGGCCGCAGCGCAGTTCTGAAGGTCGTGCCGTCGCGCACGGCGCAGGGAATGAAGTTTCCCGGTGCGAAGTACGGGCTCAAGATGGCGTGCGGTGAGAATCCGAAGCGGGTGTATGAATCGCGCGGACCGTCCACGCGAATGGGCAATGTGGCAGGCTATCGTGCGGCCTGGATTCAGGCGGAAGCGTATCGTCGCCGCTGGGACAAGTGGAACGCCAAGCACGAAGGTGAAGCGCCCGGTCGCGATCTCGGACTCGAGACGCTCGCCGAAGTCCTGCGCGGAAATATTCTCGTGCACAATCACTGCTATCGTGCGGACGAGATGGTGCAGATGATCGACATTGCCAAGGAGTTCGGCTACAAGATCCGCTCGTTCCACCATGGCGTGGAAGCGTACAAGATCGCCGACATCCTCGCGAAGGAAGACATCGGCGCGTCCGTGTGGGCAGACTGGGGCGCGTTCAAGCTCGAGGCGGCGGATGCCATTCGTGGCAACATGGCGATTCTCAATCGCGCGGGCGTGCGCACGATCATGCATTCCGACGATGCATCAGGCGAGCAGCGACTCAATCAGGAAGCCGCGAAGGCGATGGCCGAGGGGAATCGGATTGGGGTTGCTGTTACCGAAGACGAGGCGATCAAGTGGATGACGATCAACCCGGCGTGGGCGCTGGGGCTGGACGACAGGATTGGTTCCATCCAGCCCGGTAAGAATGCCGATGTGGTACTGTGGTCTGGCAATCCGTTCAGTGTGTATAGTCGCGCCGAAAAGGTGTGGATCGACGGGGCGATGCTGTTCGACAGGATGGATGTCGCATCGCAGTGGCGGACC
>JBDTMO010000779.1:0-2784 GCA_039934235.1 bacterium
TCCTTGATCAGGCTCGCCGGAATCGCCTGCGCATAGTGCGGCTCGCCGATGGTCGGGAAGTCGAGCAGCAGTTTCATCTTGTCGCCCGAGATGTCGTAGAGCTGCGCGGATTGGGCCATCTCCGGGCCCGTGGGCAGATACCGATCCTTCGTGATCTTGTTCATCGCCACGAGATACTTGCCGTACGGCTTCTTCGTGTCGCCGCCGGGAATCATGAGGTGGCCGACGGAGTAGTAGGTCGGCGCACGATCGATGACTTCCCACGTGCCGAGCTTCCACTTCACGACTTCGGACGAGATGAACATCGAGGTGTACGCGTAGCCCTTGCCGTCGAACTCCGTGTGCAAGGGGCCCAGGCCGGGCTTCTGCACCTCGCCCGCCATGACGGAACCGTACTTGAGCACTGGAATGCCGTCGATCTCCTTGTCGAACGCCTTGTCGGCAATCGCCTTCTGGAGCTTGGTGAAGGAGTGCACGGGGATGACTGTGGCGAGCTTGCCGCCCGCGACGATGTATTCACCGGTCGGATCGACGTCGACACCATGCGGCGACTTCGGCGTGGGGAGGAAGTACACCATGCCCGTGCAATCGCGCGGGTCGAGCATCTTTACGCTCGTCTTGGTCTCGGACTTCGCAATGCGGCTCTTCTCGTCCATGTAGTTGTGCATGTACTCGGACGGGAACGCCTTCCCCTTGCCTTCGGCGACGCATGCTTCAGCGCGCCTGTAGTTCACGGCGGCGATATAGTCCTTGTCGTTCTGCGATGCGTTTGCCTCGAGCTTCGTGTTGGCCTGCTCGCTGTTGTACGACGTAAAGAAGAACCAGCCGTCCGACGGTCCCTTGCCAGCGTGCCCGAGATCGTAGTCGTAGCCAGGCATCATGATCTGGAACGCGATGTCCATCTTGCCCGGCTGGTCCGCCGTAATGAACGAGAGCGTGCCGCGGAACTTCGCCTTGTAGTCGGCGATGGGTTCATCGGTGTTCGGGATCGGGACACTGAACCGCGTGGCGGAGACGATGAACTTTCCGTCAGGCGTCGTGAACGGGGAGGCGTGACCACCCGCTGCGTTAGGAATCTGGATGATCTCGTCCGTCTCGAAGCGCGTCAGGTCGATGCGCGCGATGCGTGGCGTGTTGTTTCCGTTGATGAACAGCCACTTGCCGTTCGGTACGCCGTCCGTCTGCGAGAGTTCGGTGTGGTGCGTGTCGTCCCATGGGATGAAGCCGAATGTCGTCTGCAGCATCGCCTTGGACTCTTCGTTGTAGCCCCATCCATTTTCCGGATTCTGCGAGAACACGGGAATGACCTTGAGGAGCCGGCCCGATGGCAAGCCGTACACGGCGACTTGGCCGCTGAACCCGCCGGACATGAACGAGTAGAGCTCGTCTTTCTGGCCTGGTGGTACGTACACACGCTGCGCGGCGTCGCCGCTGACGAGGTTGGATGTGGCCGGACTGGTTCGACTACACGCGAACGCGACCACGGCTACCGCCGCGACAGCCGCGCCGAGCCAGTATTTCCGTGATGGATGCATGGACATGATGTTCATTTCCTCGGTGGAATGGTTCCGGCCAGTGTGCGTCCGGTCGATGTCATGGTCGGTCGACAGCGACTTTGATGCGTTTCGTGCCGCACAGTTCACTGATGGCGGAGCGCAGCAACGGCTGGCGTGCATCGATGGTGATTTGCGTCCAGCGCGTGTGCGCAGAGCAGGGATGCGCTGGATCGCATGGCACGTCGGCGAGCAGGCAGCGCATGCCCTCGGGCTTGCTATCGGCGAAGACGTCGATGACGTCGGCGATGGTGAGGTTCTCCGGCGCGATGGCGAGTGAAAACCCACCGCCCGGACCGCGCGCGCTCGTGAGGATGCCTCGGCGCGCCAGCGCGTTGAGCGTTTTCGACAGATAGTTGCGCGGTGCGCCGAGGATCGATGCGATCTCTTCGGCGCTCACCGCGCGTTCGCCGTGGTGGCGAGCGAGCACGATGACCGCGCGTACTGCATACTCCGCGGTTCGAGAGAGCATCCTACTGCCCCGAAGTAAGTGAATTGTGCATGTACATATGATCATTTCTGATCGACATGCTCACTGTCGGGTGCTATACCGAAACCTTGTGGGGAGTCTTTGGGCTGAAGGGCGGAATTCCCTGACAGGCGAGATCGGTGCGACGGCCCGACCGAACTCTAAGGGAATCCGTCACCCGTCGTCCGTTTTCCGATTTCCCACCCGTCGTCCGTCGTCCGTCGTCCGTCATCCGTCGTGCGTGAAGTGCGTGGGAAAGATTCACCGCGAACGCGATCGATGACGCTGGTTGCAGGGAAGTCCGCGATAATTCGAGCATGCAAGACTTCCACAATCTTCGCGTCTGGAACGAAGCGAACGACCTCACACTGGCCATCAACCGTCTCGTCCAGCGGTTCCCGAGATCGAACCACGGGACACTGCGAAATCAGATGGTTCGCGCGGCGGAGTCGATCGCGGATAACATTGCCGAGGGGTGCGGAGCGGCAACGAGCGCCGAGTTCGCGCGGTTCCTCGACATGTCAATCAAGTCCGCATCGGAGCTCGAGAACCAGATCGAACGCTCACACGGCTACGGGCTCACGCGCGACCGTGAACGCGACACGTTGGCCGCTCATGTTTGCAATGTGCGCAAAATGGCATGGGGACTCCGAAAGAAGGTCCTGGCCGCCCCACAGCGTCCTCCTGACGGCCCGCGAACAACGGCTCACGGAAAACGGCCCACGGAAAACGGCCCACGGAAAACGGCCCACGGAAAACGGC
>JBDTMO010000780.1:0-2782 GCA_039934235.1 bacterium
CCGTCAGGAGCCCCCGCGATGTCGAGCCGGGCATTGGACGTCCCCTCGTTCATTGAACGGCATGACGGCCGGTTTCGTTGCGGAGATTATCACCTCACGCACCGACATCGCGACGTTCTTGACGAGCATTGCAACGCACGCCGTCAGCCGCCTGCTGGAGTCGACAAAATACCGACGAGGAAGGAGGCGCGCCGTACTGGCATCGCACTCACATCGACTAGGCGGCCGTCAGTATCCGGTTGCCTGTGTCCGTGATCGCCACTGTGTGCTCGAAATGCGCAGACCGCGATCCATCCACCGTCACGATGGTCCACTTGTCCGCCAAGGTCCGCGTTGCCGGCCCACCGACGTTCACCATTGGCTCGATAGCCAAGGTGAGACCCGGCACGAGCTTCAGGCCGCGCTTCGCCTTGCCATAGTTGGGCACTTGCGGCTCCTCGTGAAATGCCACACCGATGCCATGTCCAACAAGATCACGCACGACGCTGAACCCCGCGTCTTCGACAACACGCTGCACCGCCGCGCCGATGTCACCGAGATAGTTGCCAGGCACGGCCGCCGCGATTCCGGCCGCGAGTGAACGCTCCGTCGTCTCGAGGAGGCGCGTCGTCTCAGCGTCCACCGCGCCCACTGCCACCGTCGTCGCAGAATCGGTGAAGTAGCCCTGATACCCGACGCCAACGTCAATCGAGATGATGTCGCCGTCCTTCAGCACACGCTTCCGCGACGGAATGCCGTGCACGATTTCCTGGTTGATCGACGTACACAACGTGCCGGGGAAGCCGTACAGCCCCTTGAACGCCGGCGTCGCACCGGCGTGGCTGCGAATGAAGGTCTCGGCGATGGCGTCGAGGTCCTGCGTCGAGATACCGGCGCGCACTTCGCGCCGCAGCATCTGCACCGTCGCTGCGAGGATCTTGCCACCCTCGGCCATTACTTCAATTTCGCGGATACTCTTGAGCTGAATCATGTGCGCCTTATGCCGCGGTTACGACACCAGCGCGCCGAGTGCGCGCGCCGTGACGTCTTGAACGGGGCCAACAGCGTCGATGACGGCGACCTTCGTGCCGTAATCTCGGTACCATTTCAATACGGGTGCAGTCTGCTTCTCATACACCGCGAGGCGGTTGCGAATGGCGTCGGGCTCGTCGTCCTTGCGACGGACCAATGTTCCGCCGTCCTTGTCGCACTTCGAGCCCGGTTCGCGTCCGGTGTAAGGCGTCTGGCAGCTTTCGCAGACGGTGCGGCCCGCGAGGCGATGAACAATTTCCTCATCATCGATATCGAACGCGAGCACGGCCTCTACCTTCTTGCCGAGCTCCACGCAGGCTTGCGCGAGACCCTCCGCCTGCGGAACCGTGCGCACGACTCCGTCGAGCAGCACACCGTCCTTCGTGCGCGGTTCACCCAGCGCCTGCTTGATGATGCCGAGGATGACAGAGTCCGGGACGAGATCGCCGCGATCCATGTAGGCCTTGGCCTCGAGGCCAAGGTCACTGCCGGCACGAATCGCCGCGCGGAGCTCGTCACCTGTCGCCAGCGTTGGAACGCCAAGCGCCGCTGCGAGCAGCGGCGCTTGTGTTCCCTTTCCGGCACCAGGCTTTCCGAAGAGAACGATGATCATGTGGGTCGTGTCGTCCTGAGCGAAGGAAGAGCCTCTCTTAGAATCCCCCGGGGCCCGGCTGTTGCCGGCCACGGATCTTGAGCTTGCCCTTCTTCATGAAGCCGTCGTATTTGCGAAGCAGCAAGTGCTGCTGAACCTGCGCCAACGTATCGAGCGCCACACCAACGACGATCAGCAGGGATGTACCGCCAAACGAAACGCTGTTCGGCACGTTCACAAGACGCGAGATGAGCACCGGCAGTAACGCAATCGCCGTCAGGAACAGCGCGCCCGGGAGCGTGATGCGACTCACCACCTGATCGATGTATTCGGCCGTCTTTGCGCCCGGCTTTACGCCAGGAATGAAGCCGCCCTGCTTCTTCAGGTTTTCTGCCAGGTCGATCGGATTGAAGATGATCGACGTGTAGAAGTACGTGAAGAACAGAATGAGCACGGCGGAGGCGATCAGGTACCACGCGCTGCCTGGAGCGAACATCTCAGCGATGCGCTGCGCCGTGGCGTTCTTGAAGAACTGCGCGAATGCACCCGGCACGACGATGATCGATTGCGCGAACACAATGGGCATCACGCCCGCCGTATTGATGCGCAATGGAATGAAGCTTCGCGCTGCCTCTCGCATCCGGCCCCGCGCCATCGTGCGCTGCGGAATCTGGATGAGGATGCGTCGCGCCGCCATCGTGATTGCGACCACGCCCGCGACGACCGCGACCATCAGTGCTGCAAGCACCAGCAGCGAGAATGATCCGATTGCGCCCGTGTTGACGAAGCCGAACGTCGTCCCGATGCCGGGCCAGATACGCTCGACAATCGAGAAGAAGATGATGAGGCTCGCGCCGTTGCCCAGCCCGCGCTCCGTGATCTGCTCACCCAGCCACATGACGAAGATGGCACCAGTCGTCAGGAAGAACGCCATCTGGAACCGGAAGGCCATGCCCGGATGCGCGATGGCACCGGTGAGCGACTCGGTAAACAGTGCGAAACCCCACGCCTGTACCGCCGCGAGAGCCACGGTAGCATAGCGTGTCCACTGGTTGATCTTCTTTCTGCCTTCCTCGTCCTTCTGCATCTTCTCGACGGACGGCACCACCGCGCCGGCAATCTGCAGGAAGATGCTCGCCGAGATATACGGCATGATGCCGAGCGCGAACACCGTCGCGC
>JBDTMO010000781.1:0-2769 GCA_039934235.1 bacterium
GGAAATACTTGCTCACTCGTATTGAAGCCAAAGCCTCCGGTGAGTGGCTTTCCGGCGGAACCGAGCGGGAGCGACGCGAACCCCTGCCCCAGGATTCGCTCGGCCATGTCGCGGGTGACGTACATGTAATTCGGCGCCAGAGGTCCCGCTCCAAATCCACTCGGCCCTTTGTACGTGGCGCGCATGCTGTCCGGCATTTCGTCGAGCACCACGACGGCGACGCCCGCGGCACTCGCGAAGTGGCCCGCAACGACAGGGCGCGACGGCACGTGCGGCGGGTTGCCAGGAATAGACACACTCGACGTGATGATGACCAGCTTGCCGGCCGCTGCGGCGTCGGAGATGACAGACGAAGAGTCCGTCCAATCCCCACCCCACACCGTCTGCACGTTGTCGAGCGGACGCGGATCGCGGCCGGGATCGCGAGGAATGAAGTCGCTCCAGAAGTGCAGCGGCTTTCCATCGACGGAGAGTGTCTTCGTGGTATCGAAGACGCGGATCTGAAAGCGCTTCTCGAATTGCTGGAAGTAGGAGCCGTTGTCGCCCGCAGGTTTGAGCCCGATGCGCTTTGCTTCCGCCGCGATCCACTCCACTCCCTTCCGATTTCCTTCCCAGCCCGCTCGGCGCCCCTGCATGGAATCGTCCGAGAAAAGATAGAGGCGGGTCTGGAGGTCGCCCGCCGTGATGGCGGCGTGGGTTGGTTGCGGCGTGTGCGTGCGCGGTAGTCCGAGTGCGGCCCAGGGGTCGGTGGACGCTGAACTGCCTTGCGCGAGCGCGGCAGCTGGTGCGGCGGCGATGAGAACGGAGGCGAAGAGTATTTTCACGGTGGGTTTTAAGGCGTGAGTACGTGCGGTGCAGCCTGTGCTTTGACAGCTGTAGAAAGGAATTGGTTGCTCAGGGCAGCTTCGCCTGCGGATAGCTCGCCTTGATGCGTGCGAGCGGCCCGAAGCTCGCACGCTCCACGACCTTCGTTGACGGAGAGTACGCGACGACCCACGCCCCAGGCTGCGCGTCGAGCGAAAAGCTCATGACCGCGATGTATACCTTGAGCGCCCCTTCGTCGAACTGCACCTCGGCATTCGTGCTCTTCGGCTCACCGAAGCGACTGGCGACGCGCATCGCCATCTGGTTCACACCATCCGCCGACTTCATTCCCTCGCGCAATTGCGTGCCGGCGTGCGACCACGCGCTGTCGCCCTGAGAAGAGAGCACCCACTTCACATACTGGCGCGGGAAGGCAATCGAATCGGGAGCAGTGGCGTTCGACTGCGCGCTGACGACGGTTGGGGATGAGGCCAAGGCAGCAAGGACAATTGCGGCGAGGGCGATACGAAGATTCTTCGGCATGACGGCACGTGACGTGAGAGGAAATAAGCGCAGGTGGGGTACGCCGGCTCACTACGACGACGCTGTTCAGCTGTTTCACGGCTGATAGGAGGCATCTTCCCAATCCGTCCATCAAGCGAAGCGCGCGACTGGCGCCGCATTGCCGGTGACGACCCACACGGCGTCGCCCTCCCGTGCTTCGATCGCCGCGCACCCAATGAAGTCTCCAAACGCCGGCAACACACCGACCTCACGCGAAAACCAGAAACACGGCAAACGCTCCCACTGCGCGCGGGCGCCAGGCTTCGTGTCGCCCGTCCTGGATTCGAGCGTCCACGGAATGCCCAGGTCGGCAAGCGGTGCGGCGAGCGACTCGAGCGTGTCGGCGGCAAGTGCGCGGAGCGGCGTGATCCAGAGGACACGCGGTGCTGGCGCTTTCGAGCGGCGGGGACGTTTGGATGTGGTGTCATTGACCGCAAGCCACTCGAGTAGAGGTCCCCACCACGCGGCAAGAGTTTTTCCCGTGCCTGTTGCCGCGTGAACGAGACCTCTCTCACCATCCAGATAGGCCCGCCACACCTCGCGCTGAAAGTCGAGCGGACACCATCCGCGCGATTCGAACCAGCGGTCAGCAGCATTCACTTCGCCGTCTCGAGGATCTGCCGAAGCGTCTCGATGGTGTCCGCTTCCGACGCCGGCTTGTCAGTGCGCCAGCGCGCGATGCGCGGAAAGCGAACAGCGACTCCAGATTTGTGGCGCGGCGAATGTTGGATCCCCTCGAAGGCGAGCTCGAATACCTGCACCGGCTCGACCTGTCGTACTGGGCCAAACTTCTCCAGCGTGTGCCGGCGAATCCAGTTGTCGAGTTCGCGAATCTCGACGTCAGTGAGTCCCGAGTACGCCTTTGCAAATGGGACCAGTGCGTCGCCGTCGCGGACGGCAAACGTGTAGTCGGTATGCAGCAGCGCTCGACGACCATGACCGGGCTGCGCATAGATCATCACCGCATCCACGCTGAACGGTTGCACCTTCCACTTCCACCAACTCCCCTTGCGACGACCGACGCCGTACTCGCTGTCACGACGCTTGAGCATCAAGCCCTCAGCGCGTTGCTCGCGAGATCTCGCGTGCGCGTCGCGCGCGTCGGCCCAGTCGTTCAGCTGGATCGTTGGCGACAGGAGCAACGAGCGATCGTATCCCGCGACAACCGCGTCGAGTGCAGCCCTGCGCGACGACATCGGTTCACTGCGCATGTCGCGACCAGCCAGCTCGAGCAGGTCGTATGCGATGAGCACGACCGGCACGTCCGCGAGAATCTTTGGACCGAGCTTCTTGCGACCGATGCGGCGCTGAAGTTGTGCGAACGGCAGTGCACCGTCCTTCCACGGCATGATCTCGCCATCGAGCACCGTGCCGTCGGGCAGAAACTCGGCCGCAGTGACC
>JBDTMO010000782.1:0-2766 GCA_039934235.1 bacterium
TGAAGGAGTGAATCGCCCGATCGAACCCCCGGTGGTTCGTACGAGCCAGTGGTTGAACGCCGAAGCGTTTTCCCCACCGCGGCACGATCTCATGGCGAGACCATGACGTCGTACGGCGTCTGCCTACGCGACGCCGCTCAAGTTGATCAATTGGAACGAGACATCCGAATAGACAGCAAGTTCTTTACCGCAGGCGCCCTTTTCGAGCGCTCGAGCGGGAAAGCTTCGCTGCACGTGAACATCGCGACGGAAGGATTCCGCGCGAAATGGACATTAGCGGAGGTATCACGCGCGCCGAGCGAGGCCGCGGATGAGTCCAGCGCACGTTGCGTTTTGGGGGAGTCACCAGCCATCGGTGACGGAGCGGCCGAGTAATCGGCGGCGTGGGTGGCGGATGAAGCCGCAGCGAGATCGATGATCATCGCGGCGGCAGCTGACGTTGTGTTTGCGAACTCTCTGCGGGATGAACCCACGCAATATCCTGAGTACTTGTGCATGCGCATCGGCGAACATTCGAACGACGACGCATCAATAACATCAGCAACAATCACGCAACGCGAATATAGGAAGTCGTGAAATCACACGCAATAGTGAATCGCGCGTCTCATTGAGATGGTGCGCAGGAATCAACGCGCAGAATCTCGATTCGATTTTCGTATCATGCTGTGATCGTGCTCACCATCCGCACACGTGCTCGATGTGCAGCACGCACTTCCCTCATTCAGAGTGACCAGCGAGTTTTCGGGCACGTCGCTGATGCGGGCGCGATGGTTGGCATCACTTCGAACGAGTCGAGCGAGACGCACGTGCGAGCGCTAGTAAAGGAGACAGCGGGTCCCGGATTCATGTTGCGCGATGTTCCGCGCCCCGTGATTCGCGATGATGAAGTGCTGATCAAGGTTCGGCGCGCGGGCGTCTGCGGCACCGACGTTCACATCTACGACTGGGACGCGTGGGCGCAGGGACGCTGTCGCCCGCCGTTCACTGTCGGCCACGAATTCGCGGGCGACGTCGTGCAAGTCGGCAGCCTCGTCGCCGACGTGCGCGAAGGCGATCGCGTGACGGCGGAAGGACACATCGTCTGCGGCCGCTGCCATCTCTGCCGCACCGGCAACGCGCACGTCTGCCCGAACACGCGCATCATCGGCGTGGATCGCGACGGATGCTTTGCCGACTTCATCGCGATGCCGGCGTCGAACGTATGGCACCTGGACGACGTCGTGTCGTATGAGATCGGCGGCATTCACGACCCGATGGGCAATGCCTTTCACACCGCGCTCGTCGGTACAGAAATGTCCGGCAAGACCGTGCTCGTCACCGGATGCGGCCCCATTGGAATCTTCGCCGTCGGAATCTGTAAGGCAGCGGGCGCATCGCGCATCATCGCGAGCGACGTGAACCAGACTCGTCTCGACCTGGCGCGCACAATGGGCGCGCACGATGCCGTCACGCCGCAGGATGCCGAGCATGCCGTACGGTCCGCGACAAACGGACTCGGCGTCGACGTGGTGCTCGAAATGTCAGGTGTTCCGTCGGCAATCCATCAAGCCTTCGCGTTGGTGCGCGTCGGCGGGCGCGTGCAGATGCTCGGCATACCGGCCAGGCCGATGGAAGTGAATTTTGCGACGGAGATCATCTTCAAGGGCGTCACGGTTTACGGTGTCGTTGGTCGCCGGATGTACGACACGTGGATCCAGATGACACAGTTCCTTCGCTCCGGCCAGTTTGATCCCACGCCCGTGATTACGCATCGGTTCCCGTTGGAGCAGTTCGATGACGCCATCGCGGCCATCAAGGGCGGATCGGCGGGCAAAGTCGTCTTTGAAATCGGGTAATGCGGACCCTCACGTCCCACGTTTTTTTCCATGACACTCAATACCGCATTCACCGCTGATCTGGAAGCAAAGCTCCAACAGCTTCGCGACGATCGCGTCTACAAGCAGCTCAACTTCATCGACTCGCCGCAGGCGGCGCGAGTGCAGATGGAAGGTCGAGGAGAGGTGGTCATTCTTTCCTCGAACAACTATCTCGGCCTGTGTGCGGAGCCGGCAGTCGTCAATGCGGGCATCGACGGCTTGCACCGATACGGCGCGGGAACGGGGAGCGTGCGCTTCATCTGCGGAACGTTCACGATTCACCGGGCTCTGGAGGAAGTGCTCGCGCGCTTCGTTGGAACGGAAGCCTCGATGTCATTCGTCTCCGCCTGGAGTGCGAACGAAGGACTTACCGCAACGGTTCTCGAGGAAGGCGACTTCGTCTGCTCCGACGCGCTCAATCACGCGTCGATCATCGATTCGATTCGGTTGGCGAAGGCGATCACGAAATGCCAGACGGCGGTCTACAAACACGCCGACCTCGACGACTTGCGCGCGAAGCTCATCGCAGCGAAAGGCGCGAAGCGGCGCATGGTATGGAGCGACGGCATCTTTTCCATGGAAGGGTCGATCGCGCCGCTTCCCGACTTGCTGCAGATCTGCCGAGATCATGATGCGATCCTCGCCATCGATGATTCGCATGCGACCGGTGTGCTCGGAAAGACTGGACGAGGAACAGCGGAGCACTTCGGTGTCCTCGGCGAAGTGGACATCATTACATCGACGCTTGGCAAGGCACTCGGCGGAGCGGCGGGCGGATTCGTTGCGGCGTCGGCTGCGCTCTGCGACTATCTGACGCAGCGTTCGCGTCCGCAGCTTTTCTCCAACGCGCTGCCGCCGACCGTGGCGGCAAGCGCAATGGCCGCGGTCGAATTCATCGAGCAGAAT
Source organism: bacterium (assembly GCA_039934235.1). Lineage (GTDB taxonomy): Bacteria > Gemmatimonadota > Gemmatimonadetes > Gemmatimonadales > Gemmatimonadaceae > AG11. Next base: position 2,763 of record JBDTMO010000782.1, read on the forward strand.
CCTG
>JBDTMO010000783.1:0-2766 GCA_039934235.1 bacterium
GAAGGACATTGGGTCGCGCACCTCTTCGAGAAAGAGGATCGCGTCCGTCGTATCGATTTCGTACGGCGTGCCGATGGTCTGTTGCACGAGCGCCGTGTTTCCTCCCACGAGCCTGCCCGTTGCGCGGCCTGGCCGCACCGTGCGCGCTGTATCGCGACCAATCCGTGCGGTTGGACGCGGCGTCGTGAGCGCGGAGAGGAGCGACGATGTCGTCACGTCGCGCGCGCTCGGGATCAAGTCGTCCACCGTAGGGCCGTGAAAGGCGCGCAGTCCCGCAAGCCGCATCAGCCACTGGTGCAGCACGGTGACGTCGGAGTAACCGACGAAGGCCTTGGGATGACTGCGGAACAGTGCGGGATCCAGATACGGCAGCATGCGTACGGCGCCGTAGCCGCCCGTGCCGCTGATGAGTGCCTTCACGCGCGGATCCGTCCACATCGCCGTAAAGTTCGCGGCGCGGCGCTCGTCTTCGGCGCGCTGATATCGACGCGTGGTCGAGAGTTCGGGGTCGAGAAGAACTGAATAGCCCGCGCGCTCGAGCGCACGGACGCCGCGTGCGAGCCAGCGGGGACGCGGCGAGTACGACGATGCCACGACGCCAATCGTGTCGCCCTTCTGCAAGGGCGCCGGGCGCAGCAACGGCGCGAGTTCAGCCACGCGTTGCGGGAACGCCGCCAACGGGCGTGTCGGCGTCGTCGTCGCCGTCGGCCTCGACGTCGACAGACGGGGTATCGGGGATGGAATCCAGCGCACGTGGCCGCGATTCGCGAAGCACGCGCTCGACCTCGGCCTGCGATTGTACGGCGAGCTCGATTTCGCGTCCCACGCGCTGTGCGGCCGCCAGCGAAGCTGTCACGGACTCAATGCCTGCGTTGCCCATCGAAAGACGCAGCAGGTCAAGCCGAATGCTCTCGAGCGCGGCGACAGTGGCCGCGAGACGCTCAGTAGCGACCGTGCGCGCCGAGCGCAGCTCATCCTCCAATTGACTCGATCTATTCTTCTGCGCGCGCGGAACACCATGCATGGCGCTGCGTTCGAACACGGCGAGATGATCGTCGACCGAATCGATGGTTGCGCGCAGCGCAGTCGCATCGCGCTCCAGGCGACCAACGATGCGCGGGAGCTCGGCGAGCTCGCGCTGAACGACCTTGGGCAGCGCGCGGAACAAGTGATCGGTAGCGCGGCCAAGCGCGACCTCGGTCAGCACGCGCACGCTCAGCGCTGGGCGATCTGTTGTATCGAGTCCGATGCCGGCCAAGGCGGCCATCCGCTCGCCCCATTTGCTCTTCCAGAAGTTCACCTTCGCGTCGGCCAAGCGTGCTGCAAGACGGTGGCGCAGGAATTGGCCTGCGAGACCAACAGTTGATCCAACTGCGAACAGCGCGGACACAACAATCGCAGACCGATAGAAGCCTGCGCTGTTCCCGCCGATGGCTAGCGAATGCAGGGCCCACGAGAGCGCCGCCATCGAGCTAACAGAACCAGCAAGCATGAGGCCCAGGCCAGGGCTAAACACTGCCGACGTAAAGCGCCGCTCGTACTGAAGCTCCTCGCTGCGCAGCAGATCGTTCTCTCGCAGCGCCGCGTGCAGATCGTCAACGACGTAGCCGTCCTTGAGCAAGCGACGAAGCCGCGTCAACACCGGCAGAACACTGACACCGCCCGCCGCGAGCACGGTCGCGGAAAAGAGCCACGGGTTGTGATTGACGACGGATATCATCGAGCCCAAGGCACCGCCCCACACGAGCAGCAGGGCGCGAGGAACCGATTCCTTTTCTCCCCGCTGAATCCAAACGCGCAACGCTGTTGGGATTTCCTTCGCATGCTCGAACGCGAGGTCGATCGCTTCGGCAAAAGCTTCGGCGCTGCGGTAGCGCGCCGCAGGATCCTTCGCGAGACAGCGATCTACGACGTGAGCCAGCCTCGGCGGAACAGTGTGGGCAAACCTCGACACTGGCGGCGCGGGTGTCGTGAGATGCAGCGTGACGATTTCATCCGGCGTCGCGGCGTCGAAGGGCAGGCGGCCGGCCAGCGCATAGAAGCCACACACGCCGAGTGAATACAGATCACTCCGCGCGTCGACCGGCTCGCCGACTGCTTGCTCCGGACTCACGTAATGCGCGTTGCCCATGACGCGTCCGTCTTCGGACACGGCCGCGCTTTGCATTGCGCTCGCGATGCCGAAGTCCATGACGATCGCGCGATCGGTGCCGCGCTCGAGGATGATGTTTTCGGCTGAGACGTCGCGGTGAACGAAGCCGGCGCTGTGTGCGTAGGCGAGAGCCCACGCCACTTCGCGCAACAGGCGCGCCGCTTGCCCAGGCAACAGTGGTCCGCGCGAGCGAATGCGGTCGCCGAGCGTGATGCCCTCGACGAAGGCCATGACGATGTAGACGTATCCGTTGCGCTCGCCGGCAGCGTAAATCGGAACGATGTTGGGATGATTGAGTCGCGCGACCGTTTGCGCCTCGCGCAGGAACGCCTCGCGCAGGTCTGCGCGCTCGGCTAACTCCGGAGGCAGCACCTTGATGGCGACTTGTCGCGCCAGCCGCACTTCGCGCGCGAGGTAAACGACGCCCATGCCACCGCGGCCGAGTTCACGATCGAGTGAGTATTCGCCGGCGAGCGCTTCCTGCAGGGCGATGAAGTCGGCGTCGGGACGTTGCGGTTTGCGCATGGTTGTTACTCCGGTCTGCAAGGTGCAGGTCCTTCGACTCGCTTCGCTCGCTCAGGATGACAAAAGTGCAGGTCCTTCGACTCGCTTCG
>JBDTMO010000784.1:0-2766 GCA_039934235.1 bacterium
GCCCAAACCACTGAACCTCGCCGAAGGCAAGGCTCGGCTCTCCGAGCTCGTCCAGCGCGCCGCGCGCGGCGAGGAGATCGTCATCGCCCGCAACGGCGAGCCGCAGGCGCGGATCGTCGCACTCGCGCCAAAAGCCACGCGGGTTCCCGGCAAGGGCGCCGGCAAATGGAAGGTCGCCGGAAACTTCAATGATCCGCTGCCGCCTGATGTGCTTGCCGCGTTCTACGGTACGATCGAGTGACCGCGCTGCTGCTCGACACGGAAGCGCTGATCTGGTGGGACGCGAATGACCCGCAGCTGGGCGGCAGGGCTCGAAGCGCGATTCAGGACGCGACCGAGGTGTACGTCAGCGCAGCGTCTGCGTGGGAGATCGCCATCATGTCATCGCTCGGAAAGTTGAAAACCAAGCGGCGCACGCACACGGCTGTGTCCGACGGCGGATTCATCGAACTCCCGGTCACCTTCGAGCACGCCGAAGCGGTGCTGGCCCTGCCTCGCCACCATGGCGATCCGTTCGACCGCCTCATCATCGCCGCCGCGACCGTCGAGGGCTGCACGATAGTGACGAGCGACGAGAAGTTCCGGCTGTACGACGTCACGCTGGTGGACGCTCGCCGTTGATCGAGTACTGCGGCAGCAGCGCGAACAACGATCCCGAGAAAGGGGTGCGGCCGAAATAGCGTCAGCCGAGCGTCGGAGGGTCCTCGTCGGCGACGCTGGCGAAGAACTCGCGGACGTCGAGCTCGAACGCCGGCACCGTTGCATCCGGTTGCCATACGAGTCGGTCGTCGATGAGTGAGGCGCGTTCGTCGTCAGGCGTCCACAGCTCGAACGCCTCGGCCTCACCATCCACGACCCAATACGTCGGCACGCCGTGTCGCTGAAAAAACCGTCGCTTGGTGATTCGATCATGCCTCGCCGATGAAGGCGAGAGGACCTCGGCGGCGAGCAGCAGCGCGGTGACCGGATCCTGCGATCGCGGGCGGCGACCATCGACCATCGGGATTACGTAGAGGTCCGGCTCGAATCGCGTCCGCGCGGTCAGGCGAACGGTGCTCGGACTGAATACCGCCTCGCCAAGACGATGCCGATTCACATACTCGCGCACCCGAACATAGAGCTCACCGAGGATCAGTTGATGCCGGCGGTCTGGCGCGGGCGTTACGAGCAGGTTCCCATCGACGAGCTCGTACCGGGGCGTATACCCAGGGCGTTCGTCGATGAGATGTTCGACCTCATCGATCGTCCACTCATGTTCCCGCAAGGCTGGCATGGACATAACATGCTCGGCGACCGGTGCGAAGGGCAACCGTTGGGCGACCGCTCAACGCACGCGAATGCCGAGAACCGCCAACGCGCGTATTACCGTCGGGCCTGACGGTGACAGAACCTGCGGTGCGCCGAACACGACGTCGCCATCCCGTTCGCGGTCTGTAAACACCACCGTAGCGTGCCACGCGCCGGTCAGTGCCGACCACCATCGTAAACCCGCGTAGTCACCCGCTTCGTGCAGCGCGCGCGACACGGCCTGAGTCAGGACACGATCGTGATGCGCGAGCTGGTCGGGGCGCAACTGCAGCTTCGTGAGGACTGCGGGTTCTGTGCAGTCGGGAATGCGCGAAACGAGGGAGTGTGCCAGCGTTACCTCGACCAGCGCGAGCGGGCGTCCCGACTGCCGCAGGTAGCTTGGGTGAAAGGTGGTGCCGCGAAAAGGGCCGAGCACCTCGCCGAGCGCATGTTCCGGCGACTCGGCCAGATAGCGCACTGGCGGTCGGTCGTGAAGATCGAATCGTCCGATCGTCTGGCCCGGCACGAGATACGACGCCGACCAGGGCGCACCCTCGGACGCGGCCGAGTCCCACGGAAAGCAGCGCCAGACCTGTCGTGAACCGCTCAGGCAAACACCCCGGTGCGCGCGGCCTGCACGGCACCCATGACGGAGGCCACGTCACCTTCAGCCAGGACGTCGAGCGGCCGGCGATCGTTGAGGTGAGGATTGCTCCCATGCAACCAGCCCGAGACGGCCGCTGGCTCATAGATGCCGAGCAACGCGGTGACCACGGCCGCGAGCACGGTGAGGCGCCAGCCTTCCGTGCCGCCGATCTGCTGTCCCCTCGCCGCCCGCGTGATCTGGCTCCGATGTGTGCCGACCCACTCGGCAAGTTCCGCCCGACTGGAGAAGGCAACTTCACCTGCCTCGACGCTCGCCTCGGCGAGGGCAACCCGACGTACTTCGAGTGCAACAGCTGACGCCATGAAAACCTCCTCGATGCAACAAATATGTTGCAGGCGAGGCGGGGAAGCAAGGTCGGTTGCCACAATCACAGGCATGGAACTCTGGGAGCTCAGCGGCCCGCGCGGTCAGAGCCAAGTTCGGCCGCCCACGCGGACTTCTGGCGAATCCGGTCGAAGAGCGCCGGCAGCTCGACACTGAGCGCTCGCGCGGCGCCAGCCGGCTCCCAAACGAGCATCGCGCGCTCGACGACGGGAGTGTCCCGGTCCGGCGTCCACCGTTCGATCATCCGCGCATCGAGATCCACCACCCAATACTCGGCCACACCAGACTCCATATAGAAGTCGCGCTTGATGACACGGTCAGTCCCGGCACTACTCGGCGAGATGACTTCGACCACGAGCAGCAGGCCAAGTGCATCGCGAGGGACGAGACCTTTCTCGAGAGCGGCAGGGCCGGCGGCGAGAACGTAGAGTGTCGGCGAGTGCAGCGCGATTTCATGGGCTCGCGCACCTACGCCCGCTCGCTCACTT
>JBDTMO010000785.1:0-2764 GCA_039934235.1 bacterium
CTTCGTTGAGCGTGGGCACAACAACGCTGACGGTGCCGTCACGCTCTGTTGAGAGCCGTGGTGCGATGGGCGCATGCCGCTTTCGCCCGGGCCACAAGCGCACGAGTAGCAGCACGAGCGCGGCGGCTTGAACCAGGGCGAGGAGACGGAGCACGGCCTAACATGATGGGGCTGTCTCGCGGGGCGCAACGTCACCTCGACAAGCCACGGCAGTGCGGGCCCGTCGGGCGCTCAGGGCGACGAACTATTCGCGGACGTCGGTGATCTGGAGATCACGAGTGACGCGACGCGCCGGCGTGGCCTGGTAGCAATACTCCTCGAGACGATCGTTCGGACAGCGTTGCCAATCCGTGGGAATTGGTGTGAGCCGGCGCTTCTCGTCTGGCGCCTCGAAGCACAGCCAACCACTTCCCAGACCTGCAGTCAGGACAGACCGAAAACCGGCGAGAATTCGTCGATCCGTTGGCGAGCGGCGCTCGCTGTGCGCTGGAGCCGCAAGGCGCGACCGCCGTTCGTTGACTCGTCGCTCCTCGAGACGCGGGACGACGTCCCACGTCTGCCATTCCGTGCCCCGTGAATCCCTGAATATTCGATATCCCATCAGCCGCTCCCGCGTGAGTCGGCAATTGCAGCCGAGGTCGGTGTGCGCATTTTTTCCAGCCTGTAGTAGTGCAGGGCGAGTGCCACTTTACTACACCAGATCACATTAATTGCTCGCCAACATCAGGCAATCTGAGCGAACTCGGCGGCACTTCGTTCAGGGTGACTTCGACGGCACGGGCGGTGCATAGAAGTAGCACTCACTTCACAACCCGGAACTTCCCGTGCGCCGATTCGCTCTTGCGGTCCTCTCGCTTGCCCTGCTCCCACAACCGGCCGCAGCACAGCGCATCGACACGACCGGAGTGAACAAGACGTTCTTCACACGACGAGATTTGGTGTACACCGGCGTTGCTGCTGCCGCGACGGGGGCGCTCTCTGTTTTCGATCCGCAGATCGCGCGCGCGTCGCAACGTGGCCGGCGCTTCGATCCGGTCACCGGCGCCGACCTCGATGGGCTCTCGAAGTTCTCCCGAGCCGTCAGTCACGTGAACGAGACGACGCTCACCCTTGGCGGAATTGTCATTTATGGCGCGGGACGACTGTTCAGTTCGCCCTTGGTGACTGACGTCGCACTGCACGCGACAGAATCCGTCGTCCTCGCGAGCCTCGCGAGCCAGATGATTCGCGGACCGCTTGGCCGCACACGTCCGTATGTGTCGCACGACAGCAATCAGTACAAGTTCAGGGCGTTTCGTGGATTTTTCGGCGACTCGACGTTCGACTATCGCGCGTTTCCCTCGATCCACACGTCGTCGAGCATGGCAGTCGCGACAGTGCTGACCATGGAAATACACCGTCGGAATCCGCGGGCGACGCCCTTTGCCGCGCCATTGATCTTTGCGGCGGCAATGCTCCCGGGTCTCGCCCGCATTCGACTGGACCAACATTGGTCGAGTGACGTCGCGTCCGGAACATTCATGGGCGTATTGGCGGGCTACAAGGTCGTGAACTACAGCCACGCGCATCCTGACAATCGGTTCGACCGGATGTTCCTTGGAGCGTCGGTGGTGCCCGACGGAAATGGCCGCATGCTGGTCCTCTTCAATCCGACCTTCTGAGATTCAAGTCCTCGGCGGTGCTGCCGACACTCTTCAGTGCATGATTTGAAACTCAGACTCCTCTTGTGCGGCCATGCGGCTACGTCCATCCCTCCTGTTGATTGAAGACGATGCTTACGCCAAACGCCTGATCGGGGCTGTGGCGGAGCGTGCGGGGTTTTCCGTTTCGGAAGTCGAGTCGGGTGAAGAAGCCGAGCGGGCGGCCGACCGGCTGCCGTTCGATATCATCATTGTCGACCTGAAATTGCCGGACACCGAGGGCCTCGAGCTCATTGGGCGCCTGCACGCCAAGCCGCACCTTGTGGGCGTTCCGTTTCTCGTGTGCACCGGGAATGTGTCGGTCGAGAACGTGGTGGAGGCGAAGCGGCGTGGGGCGCTCGAATTCATTCGCAAGCCGATCGAACCGTTCGAATTGCAAAAGCGGCTGGAAAATATCATGGATGGCATTGCCGAGTTGTGGGTTGGCAAGGTCTCGGCGGGGCTGCGCACGGCGTCGCATTTCCGGCAGGAAGCGGACGCGGTGAAGCTGGCGCGAACGCACGTCGCGACGGCCGTGGAGCTGCTCGACAACGCTGACGTCAAGGACGAGGCGGCGCTGGTTGAGGCGATGGCACAGCTTGGGCAGGTGGTGCCGAAGATCCGTTCGCCTCGCCTGCTGCGGCTGGTCACGGAATTTGGACCAGACCTGCCCGAGACGCAGTTGCGTGAGCCGCTGCACATCGCACTGCGAGTTGCTCTGGTATCGCTCGAACAACGGACCGCGAGCTGACGGTCGCCGACAGCAATCAGTCGTCCAGGGGTCAGCTACAGTTGAACAGCCGTCAGAGGTGTGGCGCTCTGGTCATAAGACCAAGTACGCCACACCCCTGAAAGCTGTTCTCGCTGTGGCGGACCCCTGAACGACTGGAGGCTTCACCTGCATTTCAAAAGTGCAGGTCCTTCGCTACGCTCAGGACGACACACTCTACGGCGCCACGTCGTGCCAAGTCACCGTCGTCTCGCGCTCGAGCACCCAACGCATGCCCCACGCGTCCTCGAACAACAGGAGTGGGTGGCCCTTGGCGTCAAAGAGAAGCATGCGACCACGGTCGCGCGCAATGCGC
>JBDTMO010000786.1:0-2759 GCA_039934235.1 bacterium
GAACGGTCGAACGCCCCGGGCATGCCGGTCGCAGCCGTGCTGCCCTTCGACGTGCGCGGCGACAGCTCGCGCGCCTTTCTCGGTGAGGCGCTCTCTGCGCTGCTGTCCACGCGTCTCGATGCACCCGGCGTACTGCGCACCCTGGAATCCAATGCGGTAGTGCGTGCTATCGGAGCGCGAGGCCGGATGACCAGCGACGACGCCGACGCGCGCGTCTCCGCACTCGGAGCAGACGTACTCGTGCACGGCACCGTCGTCGTATTAGGCGACAGCCTGGAAATCGACGCCGAGTTGCGGCCGCGCGATGGCGCGAATGGACGGGTGCTCCGCGCAACGGTCAGCGGATCCGCCGATTCCATTTTCGTGCTCGCCGACCGGCTCGGCTCCGCATTGCTCGTCGCGCGCGAGGCCCGTCCCCTCGGCAATTCGTTGCTGAGCGGAACGACGTCGATGCCGGCACTCAAGGCATTCCTCTCTGGAGAGCGCGCACTACGAGCGTGGCATCTTACCGATGCAGTCGCCGCGTACCACGACGCGGTGCGAATCGATTCGGGTTACGCAATGGCGTGGTACCGGCTCGCGTTCGTGCAGGTGCTGGCGCGAGAGGGCGACCTTGGCAACGTCGCGCACGCGATGTCGCTGAAGCTGGCCTCGCAGCTGCCGCCGCGACAGGCGTTGCTGCAGACGGCGATCGCGGCGTGGCATCAACACGACTATGCCGCTGCCGAGCCAGCGCTCCTGAGCCTGGTGCAGCGGTATCCGGATGATGCGGATCCGTGGTCCGAGCTCGGCGACTACCGCATGCACGTCGGTCCCGAATTCGGGCAGCCGACGTCATTGGCGGAGGTACCGCTTGCGCGTGCACTGGCGCTCGATTCGGCTGGTCATCCAGAGGTGCGGCTGCACCTCGCGCAGCTCGCGATGGAACGGGGAGACACCGCTCGTTCGCGGGCGCTCGTCTCGCCACTCCTCGCGTCCAGCGGAGTGAATGACCAGAGCGTCGAGCACCTGCGCATGATGCTTACGCTCAGCGGCGGTCCGCCGAGCGAGGTCGCGCCGCTCGTGCACATGTTGCGGGACGAGCCGAGTAGCGGCGTTGCGCGTGCGCTCTTAATCTCCTCGTTCTCCTCGGGAGTCACCTCTATCGCCCGCGCTGTGGCGGATTCACTCGCGGCGGCGGCGAGCTCGCCGCAGCACCAGCGTGTTGGGCTTGCGATCGCGCAACAGATGGCGGTGGCGGGACGGCGGTGGAGTGACGTGGTGCGTTTCGGCGCAGCGCTCTCGGCGCTCGACTCGCTCGCGGGCGCCGAATCGTGGGCGAACATCGCGAACGCGTTCGACGTGCGTGTGCCCTCGGAAGCGTGGCAGCGTGCGGGCGATGTGCTCGAGCGCGCCGCACTGCGTGACACGTCGCCAGCACGATGGAGTCGTCTTGTGTCAGCGGCGACGCTTGCGGCGCGCGCGGGCGATGAACCCGCATATGCGAGACGCATGACCGTCCTTACGCAGCGAACGCACGCACCGCGCGGGCATGAGTCGGCATTGCGCATCGTGCGCGCGCTGCACGCCGATCTTCGCGGCGACTCGCTCACGGCAGATCGCGAAGTGGCGTCGATGGACGCGTCGATCGACTCGCCACTGGGACGTTGGCTGCGCGCGCGATCGCTCGAGCGCGCGGGACGCGGCGAGGTTGCGGAGCGGTGGTATCTCTCGACACCGTGGGGTCCGTACGGACTGCTCCTTACGCGATCTGCACTCGAGCATGCGGCGGCACTCTCCGCGGCGCGCGGCGATCGTGTGCGCCAAGGCGTACTTACGCGTCGCGCCGACCGATTCGGTGGTGGAGCGCTCGTCGTCGAGTGACGCGCCTGCGGCATCGAGCAGCCCACCTCGATGAGCAGTTCGTTGGCCACGTGCCAGACACTCGCTCGCTTCGCTCGCTTGTGCGGGCTGACATCATGGCATGCGGCGAAAGTGAGGCAGATCACTTCATTCAGCGTACTCAACTGACATCGTATTGCATGCCCCTGCTGAATTCCGGCACCGAAAGCTGTGCCCTGCCAACTGGCACGTATACGATTGGCGGTCACGGCCCCGACGCGCTGCCCCTGCCCTCACTCGAATGGCGCTCGCCCGTGGCGACCATCACGGTGGCCCCGTCTGGTCCATCAATGATTCAACGCCTCACGGCGTCCGTCGTCGTTCGGCTCGATGAAGTCACGCTCGGTGTCGCGCCCCAGAAACTGAAAGACGGCGCAATCATCGAGTTCGAGACATGTCGCCTGACATTCACGAGCGATGACGCCGGAGTCGCGATGATCACTGCGGCGTCGAACCGTGCACACTCCGGCCGTATCGCGGTGACTGCAAGGCCGGCCGAGTCGCTGCGCTCGTCGACGGTGCACGCGAGAATCGTCAATATGAGTACGGGTGACGCCATCGAGCTCGGAAACACGCGCGTTGTCGTGGGACGAGACGCCAGCGCGGATTTCGTGTTGGCGGGAATGGGCGTGTCTCGTCGGCACTTCTCTGTCACACCTGTGCTGGGCGGCTATCTCCTGCGCGATGAAAGCGCAAATGGAACAGTGATCAATGGCTCACGCATTTGCGGGACGTACTTGCTTGGCCATGGCGACATACTCCGGCTCGACGACGAGGAACTTCGCTTCGAAGAAATTGGGGTTGCTCCACGGGAGCCCGACAGCGCCGACGCGCCGACGGCGATACTCGATCTCTCGCGCATCAGGCGCGAGCATGCG
>JBDTMO010000787.1:0-2758 GCA_039934235.1 bacterium
TTGTTGGCTTCCTGGTCATCACCAAGGTGCCACCGTTGCTGCACACACCGCTCATGTCGGCGACGAACGCCATCTCCGGCATCTCGCTCGTCGGCTCCATGGTCGCGGCAGGATCCGGACGCGGCACCGTCGCCACCATGCTCGGCTTCATCGCCGTCGTCTGCGCGACCACGAACGTCGTCGGCGGATTTCTCATCACGGACCGCATGCTGAAGATGTTCAAGAAGGACACGCCGAAGAAGCAGGCACCAAACACCTAGATGCGCGAAACCGTAACGCAGCTCAGCTACCTCGCCGCATCAGTCCTCTTCATCCTCGGCTTGCGTGGGCTCACGCATCCCGATCGCGCGCGGCGCGGCATGCAGTACGCCGCCATCGGCATGTTGGTCGCCGTCTGCGGCACGCTCATCAATCACGAAATCATCGATTACCGCTGGATCATCGGCGGGCTCGTTGTCGGCACACTGATCGGCTACCCACTCGGCATGTGGGTTCCCACCACGGCATTGCCGCAGCGAATCGCGATGTCATTGAGCTTTGGCGCGCTGGCCGCGACGCTCGTTGGTGTCTCCGAGTATTACACGGTGTTCCATGGCGGAGACGGCGTCATCTCGTCGGCACGCATGACGGCGCTCGGCTTCGAGATGCTTCTCGGCTCGCTCACGGTGACTGGCTCGCTGATGGCGTTCGGCAAGTTGCAGGAAATTCTTCCATCACAGCCGATTACGTATCGCGGGCAGAACTTCGTTAACGCCCTGTTGTTCGCCGCCGCGGTTGGGCTGCTCATTACCGTCATCGTCAATCCGACGCAGGCACTGGCACTTTACGGAATGATCGCGGTTGCCGCGGTGCTCGGTGTGCTGATGGTCATTCCCATTGGCGGCGCGGACATGCCGGTTGTCGTCGCGCTGCTGAACTCGTATTGCGGACTCGCGGCAGCCGCGACCGGCTTCGCGCTCGGCAACAGCATCCTCATCATCTGCGGTTCGCTCGACGGCGCGTCTGGTTTCCTGCTCTCCATCGCAATGTCGAAGGCGATGAACCGTTCCTTCGCGAATGTGTTGTTCGGCGCATTCGGAGGCGGAGCGCCCGCGGGTGCCGTAACGGCTGGCGCCGCGCTGCCAGTGCGTTCCATCTCGGCAGAAGATGCCGCCATGCAGCTCGCCTATGCGCAGCGCGTAATCATCATTCCAGGTTATGGAATGGCCGTCGCACAAGCGCAGCATACGGTGCGTGAACTGGCGGAGTTGATCGAGAAGCGCGGCGGCGAGGTGAAGTATGCCATTCATCCGGTGGCGGGTCGCATGCCGGGACACATGAACGTGCTGCTGGCCGAAGCGAACGTGCCCTACGATCGCCTGTACGACATGGACGAAATCAACGGTGAGTTTCCGCAGACGGACGTCGCGCTCGTCATTGGCGCAAACGACGTCGTGAATCCCGCCGCTCGCTCGGATCCGGCGTCGCCGATTTACGGGATGCCCATTCTCGACGCGGATAAGGCCAAGCACGTCATCGTGCTCAAGCGCGGCATGGCGGCGGGGTTCGCCGGCATCGAGAACGCGCTGTTCCACGCACCGGCAACGAGTATGCTCTTCGGCGATGCGAAGGCGTCACTCGTCGCCCTCGTGAGCGAAGTCAAGAACGCGTAGTTGTGTCATCCTGAGCGAGCGCAGCTACCCCCTTTGTCATCCTGAGCGAGCGCAGCTACCCCCTTTGTCATCCTGAGCGAGCGCAGCGAGTCGAAGGATCTGCACCTGCCACCAGCCCGGAAATTTCGAGCATCTTTCGGATAGCTTCATCGAACTCCTCACGGCCACTGTTCGTGACCACCCGTGAGGACTCCATGCTGATCATGACATCCCGCCGCACCGATTCCCATGTCGCGCTCGCCGAGCGCGTCCGCTCGTACATCGACGCGCATGCCGACGAGCCACTGCCGCTCGCACGGCTCGCGCGCGAAGCAGGCGCCAGCCCTGCGCACCTGCAGCGCACCTTTACGCGCATCGTGGGGCTCTCCCCGAAGCAGTATCAGGAGCAGCGACGCGTCGGCACACTCAAGTCTGCACTGCGCGACGGCCGCACAGTCAGCAGCGCCACCTACGAAGCGGGCTTTGCGTCTGGACGCCGCGTTTACGAAGCCGCCGGAGAAGCACTCGGCATGACTCCCGGCGCATATCGCCGAGGCGGTACGGGGATCACCATCCATTACACGACGGTTCCGACGTCACTCGGCATGCTGCTCGTTGCCGTCACGGAACGCGGCATCTGCAGCGCCTCGCTTGGCGACGACGAGGACTCGCTCGTCGCGCGGTTGCGCGCCGAATATCCGGGTGCCGAGCTCGCGCGGGCGACGGATACTCGCGACCGGCTCGTGGACTCCGTGGTCGCGCATGTCGAAGGGCGCACGAGTGCACTCGAACTCCCACTCGACCTACGCGCGACGTCGTTTCAGTGGCAAGTGTGGAAAGCGCTGCAGCGCATTCCCGCTGGTGCGACGCGCACGTACAAGGCAATTGCGACCGAACTCGGCAGGCCTACCGCTGCGCGTGCGGTGGCGCGCGCGTGTGCGAGCAATCGAGTTGCGGTGCTGATCCCTTGCCATCGCGTTGTTCGTGGCGACGGCGAGATGGGCGGTTATCGCTGGGGAATCGCACGCAAGGCGGCGCTGCTCGCACGCGAGGGAGCAGACACTTTGTCATCCTGAGCGAAGTCGAAGGATCTGCACGCCCAGGGTGCAGATCCTTCGACTCGCTTC
>JBDTMO010000788.1:0-2745 GCA_039934235.1 bacterium
TTGACCGTTGATAGGCTGGATGCTGTCGTGCGCGGCTTGGTCGATGATCGCGCCGCGATGGCTCGCTTGGCGGCCGGCGCTGCTGCGCGTGCCCGGCCAGATGCTGCAGAGACGATTGCGCGACGCATTCTCGCGATGATTGGCTAGGACTGCGTCTTGAGGGCGTTGGGGAGCGCGTTGAACGAAATTTCAACGCGGATTTACGCGGATCTGGCGGGTCCACGCGGATTGCTCCTCGCCGTTCGTAGAGGCCATGGGGCTCCCCTCAAAGAATTGTTCCCTCAGCGCATCGTTTTCTTGCTTGGTTCGAAGACAAAGAGGCTTGCACTCCCTCAATTTTTGTTCCTTCAGGCCTCATTCTGTTTTCAAGTCTCGGACGCAGGGCGGGCGAAGCCACACGGGGCAATCCGCGCCCCATCCGCCAAATCCGCGTGAATCCGCGTTCGATTCGGTAACGCAGTTCGGAAACGCACTCACAAGCGCTCACAACGCATTTCTTCGCGCCGACGCATCGCGCCGCAGCCTATATTTCCGCGCCAATGACTTCGCTTCTCGATCCCTCTGACTCCCGCCCGATTCATTTCGTCGGCATCGCCGGCGCGGGGATGAGTGCGTTGGCTGAGCTATTTACCCTGCGCGGCGTTGCGGTGACTGGATGCGACATACATCCGGAGAATGCACCCGACCTCGCGCGTCGTGGTATTGCGGTCACTCAAGGTCACGACCCCACACACGTGGAGCACGCACGCGCACTCGTCGTCACGAGTGCCATGCCGAAGAATCACCCGGAGCTCGAACGTGCGCGCGCGCTCGGCGTTCCGGTTGTTCGTCGAGCCGAAGCACTCGGCGAAGCCACGCGCGGCGCCAAGCTCGTAGGCGTCGCCGGGACGCACGGCAAGTCCACCACGACCGTGCTCACCACCGAGGCGCTCGTAGCGGCCGGTTACGATCCCACCGGATATGTTGGCGCTCGCGTCAGCTCATGGAATGGCAACCTGCGCGCTGGCAGCCAGGAGTGGTTCGTCGTCGAGGCAGACGAATACGACCGCTCCTTTCTCGCGCTCTCGCCGACTGTCGCCGTCGTCACGAACCTCGAGGCAGATCATCTCGACGTGTACACGGACATCGACGATATCCGGCGCACCTTCGCGCAGTATGTGCGCGATGCGCGTTACGTCGTCGTGTGTGCCGATGACGAGGAGGCAAATCGTCTCCCGACACCGGCAAGCGCCGAGGTGATTCGGTATGGCATTTCATCGCCGGACGCTCGGTTGCGCGCCACCGACCTGCGCCGCGAGCAGCTCGGCACGCGGTTTACAGTCGAGTATGACGGAAAGCGTTTAGGCGACGTCGTACTGGCCGTGCCTGGCTTGCACAACGTACTCAATGCGCTCGCTGCACTCGCAGTTGGACTCGGTCTCGGTGCAACCATCGAAGCCATGGCGCCCGGCATCGCGACATTCAACGGCGTCGAGCGCCGCTTTCAGTTCCTCGGCAACGTTGGCGACGTGATGATCGTGGATGATTACGCGCACCATCCAACCGAAGTGCGTGCGTCCGTGCAAGCGGCGCGCGCAGCTGCTCCCGAACGCAGGCTCGTCGTCGCGTTTCAACCGCATCTCTTTTCTCGCACCCGAGACTTCGCGCAGGAGTTCGCCGCCGCGCTGGCCGAGGCGGACGTCGTCTGCCTGCTCGACATCTACCCGGCGCGAGAGAAGCCGATGGCCGGCGTCACGAGCGCGCTCGTTGC
The DNA here is from genome assembly GCA_039934235.1 of bacterium. GTDB lineage: Bacteria > Gemmatimonadota > Gemmatimonadetes > Gemmatimonadales > Gemmatimonadaceae > AG11. Next base: position 1,751 of record JBDTMO010000788.1, read on the forward strand.
CACGCGATGACGGCACTCGGGCGTGCTCCAGCGTGGACCGGCGCGCGGAGTGAGCTAGCATCTGCATTCGCGTCGATCGTGACGCCCGGCGATCTCGTGGTCACGATGGGCGCCGGCGACATTACACGCTCGGGACATGAGCTGCTCGCGCAGCTCGGAGCGGCCCAGCGGTGAGCGAGCGCAGCGCGGGCGACGCGTCAGTTGCGGCGACGCCGCGGTTAGCGCCATGGCACCTCGCGGTCGGTGCGGTACTCCTCATCGCGATTCTTGCATCCCCGCTCTGGGGCCCGCGGGTGTTGCGCCAGCTCGCATTCTTCCGCGTCCGCAAAGTCGAGGTGATCGGTGCGCGGTATACGCCAGTGGCCGACATCCTCGAACGCCTGCATGTCGATACGACGCGAAGCGTGTGGGATCCGCTCGGGCCACTGGCTGCGCGAGTGCAGTCGCACCCGCAGATCGAACGCGTGGGCGTGTCGCGGCGGCTCCCCGGCACGCTGGTGATCGACGTCACAGAGCGGCGCCCCGTTGCGCTCGTGACGACGCCGGACGGGCTGCGCGCGATTGACGAACGGGGGCGCATCCTGCCACTCGATCCCAGCCGCACTCCCGTTGACGCGCCGATCGTTAGCGCGACACCGCGCGATACCGCAGTGTATCATTTGCTAGGTGCAATGCAGCGCGAAACGCCTCGCATGTATGCTCGGGTCAGCAGCATCGCCCGATCAGGACGCGATGAGATTGTGCTGCACTTCGCCGACTTGCCCGTGCGCGCGATGACGTCCGTCACGCTCGCGCGTCTGTCCGACATCGAACCCGTCGAGCGCGACCTTGCGCGCCGACAGCTCCACGCCGCTGAGCTCGACCTCCGCTACCGCGACCAAGTGATCGCCAGATTGCCATGAACTCGGACCGCCTCATCGCCGGCTTGGACATAGGCTCGGCGAAGACGACTGCCATCATCGCCGAAGTGGTCGGCGACCTGCCGAAGCATCCGA
>JBDTMO010000789.1:0-2740 GCA_039934235.1 bacterium
ACATCCGCGTCGAGGCATATGGTGACGTCGACGAGCTCAACGCCGTCATCGGAATGGCGCGCTGCATCGAGACAATGCCGCGCATTGACGAAGTCCTCGTCCCCATTCAGCGAGACCTGTTCGCAATTGGGGCAATCCTGGCCACACCCGATCGCGAAAAGATGGCGCTGCACCTGCAGAAGGCTCGCATTGACGAGGGACGCATCACGGAACTCGAACGCGCCATCGACGACGGCGAGAGCGAGCTCGACCCGCTTCGTGCCTTCATCCTCCCTGGCGGCACGCCGAAGGCCGCCGCACTGCATATCGCCCGCACGGTGTGCCGCCGCGCGGAACGGCACGTCGTCCGCCTGCAGCACGAAGTGGAATTGCCCGCGCTCGCGGTCATCTATCTCAATCGCCTGTCAGACCTCCTGTTCACGCTCGCGCGGCTTGCGAACCGGCGCGCTGGTGCAGGTGAGGTTACCTGGTAGCCTGATGGCGGAGACCACGACAACAGTCGTCCGCACGATCGACGCAGGCACATACCGCGTGCGTATCGCCTCGCGACTGCGAGACGAATTCGCGGCCGAAATCGTTGCGGTGGCTCCAGCGCATCGCTACGCCGTGATTACAGACGCCCACGTCGGCGACCACTACGCCGCCGCGCTGGTCGCGTCACTCTCGGCACACGGGCGCGTTTCCCTGCACACGATTCCCGCCGGAGAGGCGCACAAGAATCGGGACACCTGGGCGAGCGTCACGGATGAACTCCTCGCCGCGGGCTGCGCGCGCGACACGACCATCGTCGCGCTGGGGGGAGGTGTCGTCGGCGACCTTGCAGGGTTCGTCGCGGCGACGTTCATGCGCGGCGTTCCCGTCGTGCAGTGCCCCACGTCGCTCCTCGCCATGATCGATGCGTCCGTCGGCGGCAAGACCGGAGTCGATACCGCGGCGGGCAAGAATCTCGTGGGCGCATTCCACCCGCCTGCGGCCGTCCTCGTCGACGTCGAGGTCGTGAGCACGTTGCCCGTCGCACATCGGCGCGCCGGCCTCGCCGAAGCGTTCAAGCACGGCGTGATTGCCGACGCGAATTACCTCGCGTCACTCGACCTGGTTGCCGAATCGATCATTGCCGGCAACGTCGCGGCGACGCTCGACGTCGTGGCGCGAAGCGTCGAGATCAAGGCGGAAGTCGTCAGCTCCGACATGCGCGAGCACGGTCGGCGAAAGATCCTCAACTTCGGTCACACACTCGGCCACGCAATCGAACAGGCGAGCGGGTATGCGTTGCTCCACGGTGAATGCGTCGCCATCGGCATGGTACTCGAATCGCGGCTGGCCGAGCGGATTGGGATCGCCGAGCGGGGAGTGTCGGCGGAGATCGAGCGAATCCTTCGGCGTGCGGGGCTGCCGGTCGCGCGTCCGCCGTACTTGAATCCGGACGTCATCCTCGCCGGCACCCGGACGGACAAGAAGTCACGCGACGGCAGCATCGAGTACGCGCTCCCCTCGCGTGTCGGCGTAATGGCGGACAATGGCATGACGTGGGCAACCCCTGTCGACGATGCGCTGGTACGCGAGGTTCTGGCGTGAAGCCCCGCCAGTTGTGGTCCGCGGTAGTCACGCTCGTCCTTTTCGTGTCAGCAGGCGTCGTGGCGAACGACATCCGTCGTCGCGCCGGCGTGATTCCGGCCGCAGCCATCCTGTTCGAGCCCACGCTAGTCTTCGCGCCGCTTCGCCTCGAAGGAGCGCTCGTTCGCGGCGCATCAGCCAACTGGGCAATCAACCGCACGTCTGCGCTGCGCCTCGGCGATCCCGTGCCTGTGGCGCTCACCGCGTACTGCCTGAAGGGACTCACTCGGCGCGACCGGTACGTGCGACAGGGAATCGTCGCTGCCGACCCACGCATTTTTCCCCTCGCGCGCTATCTCGAGGTGTACGTAGGGCGTAATTATTACGGCCGCTTCCTGATCGATGACACCGGCAAGAAGATCAAGGGAAACCGTCTCGACATCTGGACCCCGACGTGCTCCGAAGCGCGGACCTTCGGATGGCAACGCGGCACGGCGGTGCTCGTCGCGAGGCCACGCGGCGCAAACAAGGACACGTTGTTGACCGGACGCCTCGGCGGTGTGAAGAAAAAGGGCTGATTGGTCCCGTCCTTGCCTTGCATAGCTTCGACCTCATCAACAGGCGAGCTATGTCAGCATTCGGTACGTACCTCATCGGCTTTATTGTCCTGACCGTCGGGCTCGGCATCGCCGCGTTTCTTCTGAACGTCCCGACAATGTGGATCGGCGTTGGCGTGATTGTGTTAATCGGGATTGGCATCCTCATGGCCACCAGCCGCACGCGGATGAAGGACCCGCCGTCGACGTAACCCCTGTTCGTCGGTAGGCAGCGGGCTGCCATCCGAGCACCCAGAATCCTTGCGCCCTGGGAGCGCCATTTTGTCGCCGCTCGCATCGGTCGTTTTGACCCCTTTGGTCGCTGGCGCGAGGTAACGTCTTTAGTATCAAGTGTTTGCCTCTTGGTCGGTGAAATTTTCCCTTCCGGCCACAGGTCAGGATGACCGGTCGCGTTTTTGTCCGACCAATTTTTTCTAGTAACCACCAAAACTACTGTCATTACAGCAGTTAGCCCCATCACAAATATGTTTGAGGGGTCATTCTGGCAAACTGACTGTTGACGGGTTTTTCCCCCGACATTATTCTGGCCGTCCTGCTGACTCACGCGGGCGCGCGGCTCTGTGCAGCCG
>JBDTMO010000790.1:0-2735 GCA_039934235.1 bacterium
AGCGACAGTTGTCATCCTGAGCGAGCGAAGCGACAGTTGTCATCCTGAGCGAGCGCAGCGAGTCGAAGGATCTGCACCCGTCGCAGCGCAATCCCGCCATCCCAAACGGCTGCCCGCTCCCTCCCCAACCGACGTCAGGCGCGTACCATTCGCGCGTGGAAAACATCACGCACTCACTCGTCGGCGCGACTTTGGCCGAACTCGCGCTGCCCGCGACCGCGACAACCGCGCAACGCCGCATCTTCTTCACCGCCGGAATCATCGCGGCCAACCTCCCCGACGCGGACCTCCTTTACGCGCGGATCACCGCACCACCACTCGGCTACCTCCTCCACCATCGCGGCCACACCCACACGCTCGGCGGACTCGTGGCGCAGGCGCTCCTCATCGGCCTCATCGCCTTGTTGCCGCCACTCCGTAAGCGCATCGGAACGGGTGGCACGCGGTTCGGCCTCCTGATCAGCGCTGCGTTGTTGAGTCATCTCGTCCTCGACTCATGGAACAGCTACGGCGTGCATCCATTCTGGCCCTTCGACAACCGATGGCTCTACGGAGACGCTATCTACATCGCCGAGCCGTGGCTGTGGATACTGCTCGGAGTCGCCGCGGTGATGAATGCGCGTAGCCGCCTCCCTCGCGTCATGATCGCCACGCTACTCGGCGTGCTGATCATTGTGGTCGCCTGGTTCAAGTTCATCAGCATCATTGCGTTCGCGTCGCTCACGCTCTTCGCAGTGTCCATGGCGCTCATGATGACGAACCTCCCGCGGCGCGCGCGTGCCATGGCCGCGCTGGCGACCGCCACCGTCTTCGTCGTTGCGATGTTCGGTATAAGCCACGTTGTCGAACAGCGTGCGATCGCATCGATCGCTCGAGCACCAGGTGCTCAGGTCGTCGACATGGCGCTCAGTCCGGAGCCGGCGAATCCGCTATGCTGGAGCGCATTGGGCGTCGTGAAGGACGAGCGCGCCGGCGAGTACGTGATGACGCGCGGCTCCGTGGCACTCGTAGATATCGCGCGATGCGGCGCCGCCGACCATGGACGCGTTGTCTGGGAAGCACCGGTGCGGCAGTCGCTGACAAACCTGCGACACTCAGTGCGCGACGACTGCCGAGTGCGGGCGTGGATGCAGTTCGGTCGCGCGCCAGCGTTTGCCAATGCGCAAATAACGGATTTGCGATTCGGCGGGCTGGATCGCACCAACTTTACGACGATGCTTCCCGCCGCACCAAACCAAGCGTGTCCTCGGCATCTTACAGCGTGGGCGTATCCCCGGGCGGATCTACTCGAATGAAGCGGGGCTAACGCCTCCGCCCTGTCATCCCGCACGCGCGAAGCGGGTGTCGGGATCTACCAACCCCGCGCGTTGAGCGGGCTATGCGCGAAGCATAGAGGATCACGACACGAGCGGTTGCTCGTGCGGGATGACACATGGCACCTCCGCCTCAGGACGAACGCGGCCGCAGCGCAAGCCCAAGAGCAACAATCGACAACCCAAGCGCCGCCCAGGGCACCCAATTCATCGGCGCGCTCTTGTCCGCAGCGGATGGGGCCTCAGCAATAGTCGTAACGGACGCGGGACTCTTCGTCCCAGGTGCACCAGTCCACTCGACGCGCTCGCCATCGGCGTACGTCTGAAAGGTCGGCCACGTGAGCTGTCCCGCGGTTTTCGGATTCGTTGCCACGAATGGAAATTCCACAAAGCGCTGCGGCGGAAGATTGCCGGTCCACACCGCACCGATGATGCGCTTGGCGGAATCCGTAAGCACTTCGAGTTGCCAACCCGCGACATCTGCGAACGACGAAACACGAAGATCACCCGAGAAGCGGATCTCGACACGCGTCGTCGCAACGACTTTCTCGTTCGGCACACGGAGAACGTACTTCTCATGCGCTCCTGTTGTGGACGTCTTCGGGTAAACCACCGAGTGCCCAAACAGGAACGACGGAATAGCGAGAACCGCAAGCGCGCTGGCGACGAGCGCGATGTTCCGCGAACGCCGGCTGCCTAAAAAGGTCGTGAGCATTTTCACTCTGGTGAGATTTTGGAGTTTGCAGCCAGGACAGCGTGCGTCGATGGAGGTATGTACGCCAGCAATCCGCCAAGCAGGATCACGATGGACATCACTGCGAGTTCACCGCGGAGCGTCGACACGAAGCGCGAAGAACCCGCCTCAGCGAGGCGTGGCAGTACGCGATACCGATGATGCGCACCGAACGCCAGCAACACGATCATCCCCACAACCTTCGCCAGAATGATTGCACCATACGCCGAGCGAATGAGATCGAGCGGCGTTGCGAGAAAGAGAAACGATTGCACGAACCCTGACATCGCCACGGCGAACACGGCGACGAACGCGACGCTCGACACACGCGCCGCTTCACTCGAGAATCGCGCGCCATCGCCGCGGTCGAGCGTAATGAGCCGGAGCAACCCGCCCATCCACGCCGCAGCTCCAATGAGATGAAGTGCTTTCGACGGCATCGCCCAAGCGGGATGTATTGCGGCTGAATGTCCGCTCGCACCGCTGACGAGCACCGCGCACGTCGCGAAGATCAGGGCCACACGCGGGCGGCGCGCAAGCACGAGCGCCCACAGTGCCAATACAGCGAGACCAGTGCGCCACAACTCCATCTTGCCCACGCTGCTGGAGACCGCAGCGGCGATGGAGTCACGCGTGAGTTGGTGATTCGCGTCGGCGTTCATGATCCACAGCGCGAAATGCGTCGCGAG
>JBDTMO010000791.1:0-2733 GCA_039934235.1 bacterium
CTCATTGCGGCTGCTGCGCTTTTTGAATGGCGCGATAGATCGCTTCGTAGCCTGTACAGCGACAGAGATTTCCGGCCAGCGCGACGCGGATTTCGTCGAGCGTTGCGTTCGGCGGCAGCGTCGACGCCACCATGATCATGCCTGGCGTGCAGATACCGCACTGCGCCCCCGCCTCGTTCATGAAGTGATGTTGCAGTGCGTGATCGTTGCCAAGCCCCTCGATCGTGCGCACATTGCTGCCCTCGACCTGGGCAAACGGAACCAGGCACGACACCACGAGCGTGTCGTCGACCAGCACTGTACACGCGCCGCACTCGCCTTCGCCGCAACCTTCCTTCGTGCCGGTGAGTGCGCATTCCTCGCGCAACACATCCAAGAGGCGCTTCATTGGATGCGCGTCCACATCCACGGCGGTTCCGTTCAGCGTAAAGCGCATGCGCTCAGAATGATCTCTGGTGTGGCGGGAATTTCGCGGACGTCAATTGCGAGATGGCGAATGGCATTGATCACGGCCGGCGCAGGACCATCCACGGGAAGTTCGCCCAGTCCCTTGGCGCCGAACGGTCCGTCGACGTATGGGTTCTCGAGCATCGCAATGTCCATCTCGGGCGTGTCGAGCGTCGTTGGAATCGTGTAATTCGTAAGCGACGCGTTAGCCATACCGCCGTCGCGCATCACGACATGTTCCAGGAGCGCGAAGCCCAGGCCCTGCGCTGTTCCGCCTTCGATTTGTCCGCGCGCAAGTCCGGGATGAATTGGCCGACCGAACTCCTGCACCGCCGTGAGCTTGATGGGCCGCACTTCATACGTGTCGCGATCGATCTCCACTTCGGCGACATCGCACCCCCACGCGTACGTCGCATACGCGTCACCGCTATAGGTCTCGTCGTCCCATTGGATCCACGCCGGCGGCACGTGCTCTTTCTGTATCTCGAACCCACCATAGCGTTCGAAGTACTCGGCCGGTGGCAGCGCACCCAGCTTCTCCTTCATCTCCTCCGCACAGCGCTGAAGAATCTTTCCGACGACCATGCAGGTGCGCGACGCGACTGTCGGCCCGCTATCGGGGACGCGTTGCGTGTCGGGCTGTGCGACCTCGACGTGCTCGTATGGAATGTCCATCGCGTCGGCGACGATCTGCGCGTGCATCGTGCGCGTGCCCTGCCCGATCTCTGTGCTCGACACGAGAATGCGCACGCCCGTCTTCGTCAACTCGAGCCGTGCCTTCGACGCAAGACGCAGCTCGCCGCTGCCGGTGAAGCCTGCGCCATGAAAGAAGAGCGCGAGACCGATCCCTCGGTTGGTGCCTTTGTAGTCGACACGCTTCTTCTGGAAATCGGAACGCCGCACCGCTTCACGCAGCACTGCCAGCGCGCTGCAATCATCAGTAAGCGTCTGTCCGGTCGCGGTCGTGTCACCCGGCACGAGCGCGTTGTGCTCGCGAAACGCGACAGGGTTCAGGCCGAGCGACTCGGCCACGCGTTCCATGTGCGCTTCGACGGCGAAGAGCGTTTGCGGCGCGCCGAAGCCGCGAAAGGCACCGTTTGGCGGTGTGTTGGTGAACATCGCGCGACCGCGAATGCGCGTGTTGGCGCAACGATACGGACCCGCGGCGTGAATGCCGCCGCGCGACATCACGACCGGGCTGAGCGTGATGTACGCGCCGCCGTCGAGTATGATCTCGATGTCCATTGCGACGAGCGTCCCGTCGCGCTTTACGCCAGTGCGATGTCGCACGATTGACGGATGACGTTTCGTCGTGGCGATCATGTCTTCAGTGCGATCGTAGACGATCTTCACCGGGCGTCCCGACTTGAGCGCGAGCAGCGTTGCGTGCCCCGCGATCATGGACGGATACTCTTCCTTGCCTCCGAACCCGCCGCCCGTTTCAGTTTGCACAACGCGGACGTATGCCTTTTTGCCGAGCAGGCTGTGGAGCGCCTTGTCGACGTAGAAGGGGCATTGGATGGAGCCGTGCACGGCAATGCCGCCGTTCTCGGGATCGGCGATTACGCCATTCGGCTCGATGTAGACGTGTTCCTGATGTCCCGTGCGATATGTGCCTTCGACGATGATGTCGGCAGCTGCGAAGCCCGCGTCGATATTGCCCTTGTCGATCGCGAGCGATTTCAGGATGACGGTGGAGTGTTCGGGATCGAATTCCGGTTCGTCGGTTTCGTATTCAATAATGACATTCGCGCCGAGGAGCGTTTCGCGATTCTCGTGCGCGAGCAGCACGATGGGCTCGGCGAGATGCCGCACGTCTGTCTCGACGAGAAATGGCTGGTCGTCTTCGATGAGCGCGACGATGTTGCGGCCGGCCGAGGGGATATCGTGGTAGTCCACGATGGTGAAGCCGGTGGTGTCGAAGTCGTAGCGGATGTTCGTGACGCGTCCGCGCGGAATGGTCGAACGAATGGTTCGGCCGTGGAGCATTCCCGGGAAGCTGAGATCGTCAGCGTATTTTGTCGTGCCGGTCGCCTTGCCGATCCCGTCCTTGCGCGCGACGCTGGTGCCGACTGCTGGCATCCTGGTGTTCCTCGTGATCGGGTAGGGCGAAGGATGAATCGCGGTGTAGTGTCAGTCAATCTCGGTTGGCCGTCGCTCGTTGGTCGGCGACCGCGTCATTGTACTCGGCGCGGTCGGTCGCCGGCACTCGTTCCGACGGCGGGACTTCGCGAAGACGCTCGGGCCGAAGCGGCCCGAGCACGCTCAGACGCCGTCTCCACGAGC
>JBDTMO010000792.1:0-2727 GCA_039934235.1 bacterium
GGCGACGCGACGCGCGTGCTGGCAGGCCCACGCAAGGACGCGCCGCCGCCAACGCCCGATCTCTTCGAGCGCTACTTCGCCGAACTGCATAACGCGCTCGAGGCGATTCAGTTCTTCAAGACCCGCTATCCCGAACACATCATGCGGTCGCTGCGCGCAATCACCTTCCGCGCTGCGCCCGACGAGCGTGAGCTGTCGCTCCTTCGTGCCATTTCCCTGGAAGTCGTGCGCTTTCTCGAGCGATCCGGCCGCATCGAACGCTCACTGCCCGAAAACGTGTCGCCGCGCCCGCCGCGTCACATCACCGGCCGCGACACGAGCGGTCGCTAAGCCTGTCATCCTGAGCGAGCGCAGCGAGTCGAAGGACCTGCACCGAGCCTGTCATCCTGAGCGAGCGCAGCGAGTCGAAGGATCTGCACCTTCAGTTGCGTAGGTTGACGCGGACGCGCGTCTCCACCCTCTTTCACTCATGCCACTCAAGCGCTTCTTCGGCCGCGGCCGCGATGACACACCGCCCCAGCAACCGGAACCGGAATCCGAACCACTGGACGAGGAAATTCCGGACCACGAAGGCGTGTCTCCCGAAGACGCGACTGAGCGGAGTTGGCTGAGCCGAGCGGAAGCGGTGTTGCCCACTGGGGCGTCGACGGGGAGCAAGCGCGTGAGTGTGTTGTATGGCGACGCGGGCGAGGAACTCCCGTCTCACTTTGCGGCCGCGAGCGGCGCGTTGATCACAGACGTCAACGGATACGAATACCTCGACTGCACCATGGCGCTCGGCGCCGTCGCGCTCGGGTACGCCGAGCCGCGCGTCACTCGCGCTGTCATCGATGCGGTGTCCCGCGGGAATGTCTCGGCCCTCTCGGATCATCGTGAGGTGGAGCTCGCAGAGCGATTGTGCGCTCTCATTCCGTGTGCGGAACGCGTGCAGTTTCTCAAGACTGGTGCGGAAGCCGTGGCAGCAGCGGTGCGTCTCGCGCGCGCGTACACCGCGCGCGAACACGTCATTGCGTGCGGATACTTTGGCTGGCACGACTGGTGTTCGGATGGTCAAGGGGTTCCAGCGAGCGTTCGCAAGGCAGTAACGTGGATCCCTTTCGATGAAATTGGCGCGCTCGAGCTTGCGGTGACGGCGGCCGGTTCGACGCTCGCTGCCGTTGTCCTCGAGCCAATCATTGAGCAGCTGCCATCGGTCGAGTGGCTCACTCGCGCTCGCGAGTTGTGTGATGCCGCCGGCGCCGTCCTGATCTTCGATGAGATCAAGACGGGATTCCGCGTCGCACCAGGTGGGTATCAGGAAGTGTGCGGCATCACGCCCGACCTCGCCACGTTCGGCAAGGCCATGTCGAACGGCTTTCCGCTCGCCGCAGTCGTTGGGCGCGAAGCGCTCATGAACGAGGCGCGGGAGACCTGGATCTCGTCGACGCTCGCGAGCGAATCGAGTGCACTGGCTGCGGCACTTGCGGTGCTCGACTGGCACGATGAAGCGGACATCTGCGCAACACTGGCCGAAACGGGCCGCGAAATGCGAGCGTCGGTCGATCGCGCCATCATCGCCAGCGGCATCGACGGCGTTGAAACGCTGGGCGTCGATCCAATGTGGCTTATGCGCTGGAGTGATCCGGCCGTGGAGAACCGCTTCGTCGCGCATGCGATGCGCGCCGGCGTGTTGTTCAAGCGCGGCGCGTACAATTATGCTGCCGTCGCGCACGATGAGGCCGCGCTGCGTGACATCGAGAGCGCAGCGAGTGCCGCGCTCGTCTCGATTGTCGAGGAACAGAACGCGTGAGCGATGTCGCCGTGCGGAACGTGGCACCGCTTATCGACGTGCACGCGCACTTCTATCATGCGGCGGCGGGGCGGATGGATTGGGCCCGCGTAAACGCGTCCCGTTTACGCGCTGGCGATTTCATTGGCGTGACGTACCACGTCGCCAGCGTGCTCGGCTCGTATGGCCACACCTCGCCGACGTATTTTCCATCACCGCATGACGTCACGGTCGGCAACGATGCCATGGCCGCCATTGCCGTCGCCGAGTCCGCACGCGTGCGCTGGTTCGTCACCGTGAATCCGAATCACACTGAGCATGCACTTGGCGAGATCAGGCGCGGCGTGGAGCGCGATGCAATCGGCGTAAAGCTACTGGCGAGCCGACGCGCAGATGACGCACTGCTCGACGAGATCTGTCGCTTGGCCGGCGATCTGGGGCTTCCCGTGCTGCATCACATCTGGCAGCACCGCACCCGCGAGTGGCCCAACCAGGAAATCTCCGACGGGCGTGATCTCTCGCGCCTAGCCGCGCGACACCCGCGCGTGTCGTTCATTCTCGCGCATATCGGCGGTGGCGGCGATTGGGCGCACACTCTGCCGGCGGTGCGCGACACGCCAAACGTGTTTCCCGATTTGTCTGGCAGCGGTGTCGATCGAGGGATGCTCGACGCGGCACTCGACGTACTCGGCGCACGGCGTCTCCTCTGGGCGTGCGATCTCACAATGGAAACTGGGTTGGCAAAACTTCGCGCGCTCGAAGCGATTGGGCTTAGCGACGACGACATGGCAGACGTTCGTTGGCGCAACGCTGCGCGACTCTTTCCGGCGGGCGCCTTCCCGCATTGCGTCTAATGCTCTTTGTCATCCTGAGCGAGCGCAGCGATCCCTTTGTCATCCTGAGCGAGCGTAGCGAGTCGAAGGATCTGCACCTCAACAGCGCATGATCGACGCCGCGGC
>JBDTMO010000793.1:0-2720 GCA_039934235.1 bacterium
TACATCGCGCAGCCGAAGTCAAACGGATACCAGTCGCTGCACACGACGGTGTTCGGCCCGGGCCGCCAGTTGTACGAAATCCAGATTCGCACCAAATCGATGCATCGCACGGCGGACTTCGGCATCGCGGCGCACTGGCTGTACAAGGAGGACGCGAAGAACGCGGACGAACTGGACAAGCACCTGACCTGGTTTCGTCAGATTCTCGAGTTGCAGCTGGACGCAAAGACCCCAGACGAATTCCTCGAGTTTCTCAAGCTCGACCTTTACGCGGAAGAGATTTTCGTCTTCTCGCCAAAGGGCGACGTGCACCAGTTGCCGAAAGGCGCGACGCCAATCGACTTTGCATTTGCCGTGCACTCGGAAGTCGGGCTGCACTGTGCCGGCGCGAAGATCAACGGACGCATCGCGCCGCTGTCTCGGCCGCTCCGCAATTCGGAAACGGTGGAAATCATCACCGCGCCGACGGCCAGGCCGAGCAGGGATTGGCTGCAACATGTGCGCACGGGCCGCGCTCGGCACAAGATCCGGCAGTGGCTCCGCCATGAGGAGCAGACGTCCTCCATCAAGCTGGGCCAGGACATTCTCGATCGTGAGTTGAAGCGACGGCGGTTGGCGAAGGTGGATGACGCGACGCTGGACAAGGCGGCGCACGAGCTATCGCTCACCGATGCGACGCAGCTCTACGCGCAGATCGGCCAGGGCGACGTGAGCGTTGGCCTCGCGATCAAGCATCTGTATCCGGAGTACACGGAGCAAGAGGCGCCGAAGCCGACCTTCGTGGAGCGGTTGGTCGATCGCGTGCGCGGCACAAAGGGGATGAAGATTCAGGGCGTTGATGGACTCATGGTCCGATACGCCCAATGTTGTCAGCCTGTGCCCGGCGATCCGGTGACTGGGTACGTGACGCGCGGCCGCGGCGTGAGCATTCATCGCGCCGACTGCCCGAACCTGCTCTTTCTGGCCCATGAACCGGAGCGCCGCCTCGAGATCGATTGGCAGGGCGCAGACGGCGAGCGTTTCCTGGTGCGCCTCGCGCTCGAGGGCAACGACCGTCGCGGGCTTTACGCCGACGTCGCCGCGGCTGTGACCGATTCCGGCACCAACATTCGCGGCATGGAGCTGAAGAGCACCGATGGCAAGGCGATGGGCGCCGTACTGGTCGAAGTGGAAAACCTCGCGCACCTGCAGAAGATCATCAAGGCGGCGCGCAAGGTGAAAGGCATTACGGAAGTCGCTCGCCGCGAGAGAATTACGCCTGATAATTGAGTGATCTGAGCGCGAACATCGCACCTTACGTCCGCGTGTTCCGATTCACAGCGTCAGTGCGTCAGTGCGTTAGCGCGTACATGATGTAATTGACGCCGAGCTTGTACGCTTCGTTGTCCTCTGCGACGACGCTCATGCCGGTGCCTGAGAACTCCCAGAAATCCGAGACGTCGGTGTTGAAGTTGATCATCGCGAGCAGGCGCTTTTTCGGATCATTGTCCTGATAGATCGCCTTCAGGATCGGCGGCCCGGCGTCGTACTTCTGCGGGATGATGTTGAATGAGTTGATCTCGAAGAAGGAATGAAAGATCGGGTGCGATGGCTGGAGGTCGAAAAACCGGACGTTCGGGAGCACGCGCTTCATCTGGACTTCGAAGTTCTGCCAGCCGGGATTGCCGCGACCATCCCGAAAATCGTCGAAGATGACGAAGCCGCCTTTGGCGAAGTACGCGCGCAAGCCAGCGGCCTCCTTGTCCGTCATCGTCCAGTAGCCCGCCTCGCTCATGTACGAGACCGGGAATTTCATCAACTCCGGATCGTCGAGGGCGAGGATGTTGCTGGCATCGGGATGCAGCTTGATCTCGCTCACAACTCCCAGGATGCGCATGAGGTTGTTCTCGGCGCGCGGATATCCGTGGGACCAGGACGGCAGTCCGAAGTAGTAGAACCCGCCCGGCGCGGTGGTGTACTTCAGTCGCGCGAAGACGAACTTTCCGTCGTACGGCGTGGCGTGAATGACGAGTTCCGGAGCCGGACCGCGATTGCCGAAGCGTTGCGCCAATGCAGGTGATGCCAGGCACGCCGCGGCGACAAGCAACACGGCTGTTCGACGGCTGGTCGGGAACGGTGACATCACGACTCTCATGTTGTGGGTGCACGTATGAATACACCCATACTGCTGCTCCTGCTTGGGGATGAAAAGCCCTTCCCGAACAATACCCGAAAGTATTAAGATTCGTTCATGTCTTCTCGCGCGAACTTCATCCTCCAGGCGCCGTTCCAGCCAGCTGGCGACCAGCCAAAGGCGATCGCGGAGCTCATGGCCGGACTCGATCGCAACGATCGATTCCAGGCGTTGCTCGGTGTCACTGGTTCGGGAAAGACGATGACGATGGCGAACGTCATCGCCCAGTACGGCAAGCCGACGCTCGTGATGAGCCACAACAAGACGCTGGCGGCGCAGCTTTACGGCGAAATCAAGAGCTTCTTCCCGCAGAACGCGGTCGAATACTTCATCTCGTATTACGACTACTACCAGCCGGAAGCGTACGTCCCCACCACGGACACGTACATCGAGAAGGACGCGTCGATCAACGAGGATATCGACCGCCTGCGACTGCGCGCGACCTCGTCGCTGATGGAACGGAACGACGTCATCATCGTTGCCACCGTCAGCGCGATCTACGGCTTGGGCGACCCGGTGTCGTACCGCGAGCAGATGGTGACGATCA
>JBDTMO010000794.1:0-2717 GCA_039934235.1 bacterium
GCTGGAGCGGGAGGGAGTGACTGTATCATCATGCGTGGAGACTGCGGCGAAGTGCGGGCCTGCGGAAGAGGTGGCTCTGGACTCGTGTGCTGCGCTTGACGGATAGGTGCGCGGTCGTCACCGTTCATTCGAGTGGGGAGTAGCCGGCCGGCGCGAATGCGCTGGAGCAGCCGATCGTCAAGACGGAGCGCGCAAGCGCTTCCGGTCGGCTGAAGGGCACGCAGGTGATGCCTTGGGCGAGACCACTACGACACCAAGCGTGCCGTAGTGGCTCGCCTTGTCGTTTTTCAGGCCTCTGCACCGCGACGCATGATTGCCACCAACATCTGGTTCTGGGTCGGGTTCATCGTTTTCGTCCTGGCGATGCTCTCGATCGACCTTGGCGTGTTCAATCGCACCCCGCATGTCGTCAGCGCGAAGGAGGCGCTGAGCTGGACCACGGTGTGGGTCGGCCTTGCGCTCGTATTCGCCTGCGGGCTCGCGGTGTTCGCCGGCAAGCAATCCGCGCTGACGTTCCTGACTGGATACGTCATCGAAGAATCGCTCAGCGTGGACAACATTTTCGTCATCGTGTTGATCTTCCAGTACTTCGCCGTCCCGGCGCAGTATCAGCACCGCGTCTTGTTCTGGGGCATTCTTGGCGCGCTGATCATGCGAGGCGTGTTCATCGGCGTCGGCGCGGCGTTGCTCGCACGTTTCGAATGGATCATCTACATCTTCGGCGCGCTGCTCGTGGTGACCGGCGTGCGGATGGCGTTCAAGCAGGACGAAGAGTTCGACGGCGAGCAGAATCCCGTGGTGAGGTTCGTGCGGCGCTTTCTCCCCGTGACGCCGGACTATCGTGGCAAGCACTTCGCCATTGTCGAGAACGGGCGGCGCTACGCGACACCACTGCTGTTGGTGCTCGTGCTCGTCGAGGCAACGGATCTCATTTTCGCGATCGATTCGATACCGGCAATCTTTGGTATCACGCGAGATCCGTTTCTCGTCTTCACGTCGAACATCTTTGCCATACTCGGGCTACGTTCGCTGTTCTTCCTGCTCGCGAGCGTGGTGACGAAATTCCACCTGCTGAAGTACGGGCTTGCCGTGATCCTCACCTTCGTGGGCGCGAAGATGTTGTTGGAGCACTGGATTCACATCCCGATCCTGATGTCGCTCGGGATTGTGGTCAGCGTGCTCGCGGCGTCGATCGGCGCCTCGTTGATGTGGCCCCAGCCGCCAGCGTCCGAGGGAAAAACGGGATCGATGTTTGGCCGGTAGTGTGAATCGCGGCGCGCTCACGCGCGCCGTCGCGTTCAGCGTTTTTCGATCGCGTCTCGCACGTCGAGCAGGATTTCGAAGTACAGTTGTTCGCGACGATAGGCGAAGTCGAGCGACGCCAGCTGGGACTCATCTCCCGTCAACTTCGCGCGCTCGAACGCTTCGCGATACATGTCGTCGAGGTTGCCGAGGATACGATCGCGGGAGCGGGACATACTGACCTGTTGGATGGCTTGTGAAGTGAGGCGCGGAGGCTCGCCTCCGGTTTTCTCGAGCTGCTCCTCAGTGGGGTCGAGCAGATAGCGCTGCGCGGCCTCGAGGAGATTGCGTCGGGACGGGAGATTTTTCATTTGCGACGGGAACAGATCTTCGCGCGCGACGACTACCAGTGCGTGTACTGCGGCGAGCGATTCGAGCCAGACGCGCTCACCGTTGACCACGTCCAGCCGCGAACGCGGGGTGGTGACCGCTCCGGGGGCAACTTAGTGACGGCGTGTGGGGGGTGCAACGCTCGCAAGGGTGCTTTGCGGCTCGCGGATTTTCTTCGTGCCGATTCCGTCGCGCGCGAGCACTTCTTCACGCTCGCCGCGGAGCACGTGTGGCCGCGCATACTCCGCACTGTCGAGGACGATCTCGCGCGACTGGAGGAGCCACGCACGCGCGGCAACGGTTAGGGCAGTTCCGGTCTCAGCATTTTTCGGACGCCGAACCAACTCCGCGGAGTTAGCTCCCTGGTCTTGCAAGCCGGTGGAATACCGCGTCGTCCACGACCCTGCCATCGCGCAAGTGTTCAACGACGATGCGCTCGAGCAGCTGCGGCGTCACGTCAGCGTACCACACGCCCTCCGGATACACCACGACGATTGGCCCACCTGCACAGACGCCGAGGCATGGCGTCTCACCACGCTTCACTCGGCGGGGCCCGAAGAGTAGCCCTTCGCGCTGGAGCAACCGCGCCAGCTCGGCATACAGCATTCGTCCATCCCGGTTCGGCGAACAAAAGCTGCCGACGCACACCAGCACGTGGCGTGCGTACGGATCCATTTGCGCGGAAAATGTCGGGGGATTGCGTGTCACGGGCGCGGGGCGTGTGTCACGCACAGTTTAGCGAGGGTGAAGCAGCAAGGTGCAGATCCTTCGACTTCGCTCCAGTATGACAAACGGTTGACCGTCCACCGTCCACCGTCCACCGTTCACCGTTCACCGTTCACCGTTCACCGTTCACCGTTTACGTTCCCGTTCACCGTTCACCGTTCACCGTTCACCGTTCACCCATGACACAAAGGGTGTCCTACCATCTCGACACGATCGCTGTCGAGCAACCTGTCGGCGTCCCCGTGCTGTGCCTTCCGGGGCTTTTTGCTGGAAGCTGGGTGTTCGAGCGATTGCTCCCGCTGATCGCAGCGCGCGGCTACCCCGCGCACGCGTTGTCGTATCGCGGACATCCTCCGCTC
>JBDTMO010000795.1:0-2707 GCA_039934235.1 bacterium
GGAGTCGGATGATGGCGATGGATCAAGTCAAGCTTCCGCGTACCTCTGAAGTCTCTGACGAGGCGGCGGCTGGACTTCCCGCGATCGGCCTGGAGGCGGAGTTCTCCACTGTCGTCGATGGGGTGGTCCAAAAGCCCGAGGACGTATTCGGTTCACCGAGGCGTGTCGTCCGCGGCCCACTCATGCATCGTATCGGACGCTCGTATCATCTGCCCACCGGAGGTGCCCTGTACTTCGATACGGGGGTAATGGAACTCGCGACGCCGATGATCGAGATCACGCGAGGCTGTGGCGCACGCGGCACCCGTTCGCTGTGGGAGAGTGTTGCCTTTCTGCGATCGGAGCTCGACGCATGGGAAGTTGCAACGCGGCGGACTGTCCGTCTCGTCGGGTTCAGTGCGCACTACAACGTGTCGTTCGATGCGGAGGGGCGTGCTCCGACAAACGATCGTTGCGTTGAGTCATTGGCGTATCTGCTGACACATGTGCTGCCAGTTCCGGTGATGCTGCTGGCGGCCAATCGCCGCTCGACGGGAGTCGGCGTACGTCCGCGAGGGAATCGCATCGAAATCACCGCCGATTTCACTCCCGATCCAGCGCTGATGGCGGCCACCGCAACACTGATCGTCGGGATCGTGCGAGACGTGATGCAGTGGTCTTCCTATTCGATTGACCAGCTCGCGGCACGTGGTATTCCAGTCGTGCGTGGTTTCGTCCCCGTTCCGCACAGCTCGCGGAAGGGTTGGGTGGCCAAGCACAGCTGTTTCCCGGCAAACCCATTCACTTCCGACGTCGACCACCGTCGGTGGACGCTTCGCTCCGGCGAGCGCGTCTCGCTTCGGACGATGGCTGAACGAACGACCATGCATTTCTGGAGTGCGATTCGCGCCGTCGGCGACTCACGGTCTCTGGGGCTCATTGCCGCAGTGATGCGCGGCCGCTCGTCGTCGCTGCTCGAGCTCGACGATCGGCCGACGTCGTACGACGACGTCGGCCGCATGTGTGCGTTGAGCGATCTCTTCCCAACGGCGCGGCTTTCTCGCTCGCGCTATGAGCGCGTGCTTGGTCACGCAATCGCGGGCCACTCCGTGCGCATTGGACAGACGTGGCACAAGCCTGTGGGCGTGCGCGGTTGGACCGAGGTCGTCTTTCGTCGAGAGCACGACGGGGCGCGCCGAGTGCATTCCCTCGACGAGCTGCTTCCTCACCTCGCGGACTGGGATCGTTCGTCGCAGCGGCGTGTGCACGAGCGCCGAGGCGCTTCCGAGCAAAAGCGCGCGCAGGAACGACGGCTGACGGAGCGTCGGAGAGACATCGGCGAGTTGGCGGAATCGCCAGGCGTGCCGGAAACGCGAGAGGCTCGTGCGGATTTGGAAGTCGTGGCATTCGCCGATGTGAAGGAATCGCAGCCGCCGGTGCCAAAACCACGTACGCCGAAAGCGGAGTCGCCACTCGTTATCGTCGCGCGCTTCTAGCGGGTTGTGCGACTCTGCGCGCGCGATGGCGTGTAGCCGGCGGTGCGCGCGTGCGGCACGGCCCGCTTGGTATCGTCATCGGTAGTCGCGACATCCCTCGTCGAATTCCGTGTTCGGTAGGTTGACATCGCTCGTATCCCCGATAAATTCATGGGGCTACGGGGTTTTACATCCGTGCACCGGCTCACTGCGGCCGAATTATGGGTTTCCGGGCTTGGATGGCTGGAAGAGGCGCTCAGACCGGCGGACTGGTTCCGCTCCCGAGAAGCAACGCAGGACAACTTGACGTCGAGCGCACGTTGCTCGGCGCGCCTTGGGTCCCCGATCGCGCATGAGAGGCGATCACACCCTGGCGAAAGCGGATGGATACCGGCCCAATTCGGGCGCCTGGTCCACCCGCGTTTGCATTTGCTGACTTGATCTTGTCGCTGGCGCTGTTGTGCAAATACGACTTGGCCGCCTCGACCGACACCTGACGGGTAGATATGGCACGCGAAACTCCGCTTGAGTTCTATCGAAATATCGGCATCATGGCACACATCGATGCCGGCAAGACGACGACGACCGAGCGTATTCTTTACTATACCGGTAAGAGCCACAAGATCGGCGAGGTGCATGAAGGCGCCGCGACGATGGATTGGATGGAGCAGGAGCAGGAGCGCGGCATCACGATTACGTCTGCTGCCACCACGTGCTTCTGGATGCGCCATGGCCAATCCGATAAGGAAGGCTCCGGTCCGGAATTCCGCATCAACATCATCGACACGCCCGGACACGTCGATTTCACGGTAGAAGTCGAGCGCTCACTGCGTGTGCTCGATGGCGCAGTCGCGTTGCTCGATTCCGTTGCTGGTGTGGAGCCCCAAACGGAGACGGTGTGGCGTCAGGCGGACCGGTACAAGGTCCCCCGCATGATCTTCTCGAACAAGATGGATCGCACCGGTGCCGATTTCGAGCGCTGCATGCGGATGATCAAGGACCGGTTGAGCCGTCGTGCGTTTGCCCTCCAGCTTCCTGTTGGGTCGGGCGAATTGTTCACCGGCCACATCGACGTCATCGAACGGAAGCAGTACATCTTCGACGATTCGACGCTCGGCAAGTCGTTCGCCGTCGTTGACGTTCCTGAGGAGTACAAGGAAGCCTGCGAACAGGCTCGCCACGAAGCGGTGGAAGCCGCCGTGGAGTACGACGAAGAGCTGATGCAGAAGTACCTCGACGGCGCCGAGCTGAGC
>JBDTMO010000796.1:0-2706 GCA_039934235.1 bacterium
AGCGTCACGATTTCGTCGACGAAGCGTTGCACCACCGAAAAGTTGAGCTCTCCGGCTCGACGCACGCGAAGACCATCGATCACCGTCTTGCAGTCGATGGTCTGGAGGGAGCCCGCGTCGACACTCGCCTTCATCGCTGGACCGTCCGACGACTCCACCCCGATCACCTTGATGTTCGGATTGTGGCTCTTCACCGCCATCGACACGCCGGCAATAAGCCCACCGCCGCCTATCGGCACGACAACCGCGTCGACGTTCGGCCAATCCTGAATGATCTCGAGTCCAAGCGTGCCCTGACCGGCGATGAGCTGCGCGTCGTCGAACGGATGGACGTACGTAAGCCCTTCGTCACGCACGAGCTCCTTCGCCTTTTCATTCGCCTCATCCCAGATGCTGCCGTGCAGCACGACTTCTGCGCCGTACACTTTTGTCGCAGCGATTTTTGCCGGAGTCGCGTTGGTGGCCATGCACACAACGGCACGAATTCCATAAATGCGCGCCGCGAGCGCCACGCCCTGCGCGTGATTGCCCGCCGACGAGCAGACCACGCCGCGCCGCTTCTGCTCTTCCGGCATCTGCGCGAACTTGTTCAGCGGGCCGCGAATCTTGTACGAACCCACAGTCTGAAAGTTCTCGGCCTTCAAGCGCACGTCGTAACCCGTCAACTCGCTGAGTTGGCGTGAGGTGAGCAGCGGCGTGTGCTTGATGTGCGCGTCGATGCGCGCACGGGCTTCTTCGAAATCGCGGAGCGTTAGCGTCAGCATCGGTGCGCTCAGCCGCGAGGGTCGACCGCGCCGTGATCCGCCTGTTCCTTGCCGCGCCGCAGGAACAACCCGTCATATAACAGCGCAGCGGCGATACCACCGACGATGGGGCCAATCCAGTACACGGCCTGCCCCTCGAACATCTGGGATACGACGGCAGGACCGAACGAGCGGGCCGGATTCATCGATGCACCAGTGCGCGTGCCGATGGCGAGAATATCCGCCGTCACCGTAAGCCCGATCGCGAATCCGCCAACTTTTGGGGCATGAGGATCGACCGCAGTGCCAAACACGACGAACACCAGGAAGAACGTCGCAATGGCCTCACACAAAATCGCCTGCACCATGCCGATGTCGCCGCTGACGGTCTGACCACCGAGCCGAGTGGCAATCGCCACGTGCTCGGGAAATACGGCCTTCAACGCATACGCCGCAACCGCGGCGCCCAGCAGCTGCGCGATGATATACACCACGCCCATCATCAGGTCGATGCGCCGAGTGACCATGAAGCCGATGGTCACCGCGGGGTTCAAGTGCCCCGAGATGCGCATCGTCGCCGTAATCATGATGCCAAGAATGAGTCCGTGTGCCAGCGCCGCAGGCAACAGCGGATTGATGTTCGACATGGTCGACGACATGATCGTCGCCCCGCCAACGAAGACGAGAGCGAAGATGCCGACGAATTCAGCAACGAAATGGCGCCAGCTGTCGCGCATGGGAGGCCCGTGAGTACGAGGTGAGCGGCCACCGGTTCCGGCCGCGCCTCAACGTTAACGGGCAGCCCGCAGCCGCGTCAGACCCCGTCGTGCCGCTTGAGCACGACTGCCGCATTGATGCCACCGAACCCGAAGCTGTTGCTCAGCGCGAATTCCACGTCGGCGGTGCGTCCGTGATTCGGGATGTAGTCGAGATCGCATCCTTCGGCTGGCGCATCGTGATTCAACGTTGGTGGAAGCCAACGCCGGTCGAGCGCCAGTGACGTGATCGCAAGCTCGATTGCACCGGATGCACCGAGTGCGTGACCGTAATAGCCCTTGGTGCTGCTGACTTGCAGGCGCGCTGCCTGTTGCTCGAACGTCTGCTTGATGGCGAGCGTTTCCGTGGGATCATTGAGTGGTGTGGAGCTCCCGTGTGCGTTCACGTACGCGATCTCGCCCGCAATGAGGTTTGCATCCTTCAACGCGAGACGCATGGAGCGCGCGGCTTGCGAACCGTCGGGCCGCGGCGCGGTCATGTGATGCGCGTCGTTCGTGCTGCCAAACCCTGTGACCTCGCAGTAGATATGCGCACCGCGAGCCATCGCGCGATCCAGCTCTTCGAGGATGAGGACGGCGGCACCTTCACCCATGACAAAGCCATCACGATCCTTGTCGAAGGGACGCGATGCGGCGGTGGGGTCATCGTTCCGGATCGACATCGCGCGGATGATCGAGAACGATCCAAAGCACAGCGGCGCGAGCGGCGCTTCCGCTCCCCCCGCGAACATCACATCGGCGTAGTTGTCGCGAATGGCGCGAAACGCATCGCCGATGGCAATAGTGCCGGACGCGCAACTCATGCCGTTGGTGGCATTCGGCCCTTGCGCGCCGAGTTCAATGGCAATGTTACAGCTCGCCGCGCCACCAAACACGTTAAGCGCGAGCGATGGATCAACCGCCTTGATGCCTTCGCTCAGGAAGACGCCAAGTTGCTGTTCCGCGAAGCGAATTCCGCCGAGCGCGCTGCCCATCATCACGCCAATGCGCTCGCGATTTTCGGCGGCCATATCGAGGTCGGCGTCGTCCATTGCCTGCCGCGCGCACGCAATGGCGAAGGAACTGAAGCGGTCCAGCCGCCGCGCCTTCTTCGCCTCGATGAAATCCAGCGCATCGAAGTCATTCACCTCGGCCGCGTTGTGGCTGCGCCACATGCTGGGATCGAATCGCGTGACGGTGGAGACGGC
>JBDTMO010000797.1:0-2706 GCA_039934235.1 bacterium
GTCCGGCGGCGTCGCGCGCCATGCCGCAGTACTCCCACATGATCTTGCCGAGCTCTCGATGGAATGACGCGACGGTGCGCTTGCCCTTTACAGCGAGCAAGCGATCGGTGCGTGACCTGACGTCTGCAACCGCAGCCTTTACTTCAGGCGCATCCGCGGACACGGGCTCCAGCTTGTTCGAGGCGAGGTAGTCACCAATCGTGTAGGGCAACACGAAGTATCCGTCCGCCAGTCCCTGCATGAGCGCACTCGCGCCAAGCCGGTTCGCACCGTGGTCGGAGAAGTTCGCCTCGCCGGCGACGTGGAGTCCCGGAATCGTACTCATGAGGTTGTAATCCACCCACAGGCCACCCATCGTGTAGTGGACGGCCGGATAGATGCGCATCGGAACGCGATACGGATTCTCGTTCGTGATACGCTCATACATCTCGAAGAGGTTGCCGTAGCGCTCGCGAATCGTGTCTTCGCCAAGACGCTTGATCGCATCCGCGAAGTCGAGGTAGACACCGCGACCACCCGGACCAACGCCGCGCCCTTCGTCGCACACTTCCTTTGCCGCGCGTGATGCAATGTCACGGGGGCAGAGATTCCCGAATGCCGGATATTTACGCTCGAGATAGTAGTCTCGATGGGCTTCCGGAATGTCGTTGGGCGCCTTGGGCGAATCTTCCGTTCGCTTCGGGGCCCACACGCGCCCGTCGTTGCGCAGCGACTCCGACATCAGCGTCAGCTTCGACTGATAGTCGCCGTGCACGGGAATGCAGGTCGGGTGGATTTGCGTGTAACACGGATTGGCGAACGCCGCTCCGCGCTTGTGCGAGCGCCATATCGCTGTGGTGTTGCATCCCTTTGCGTTTGTCGAGAGATAGAACACGTTGCCGTATCCACCCGTCGCCAGCACGACGGCGTCGGCCAGATGTGGCTCGACCGTTCCGGTAACTTCGTCGCGCACCACGATCCCACGTGCACGGCCCTTCACCACGATCAAGTCCAGCATCTCCGCGCGCGGATACATCTTCACGCCACCCTTTGCGATCTCCTTTTCGAGCGCCTGATACGCGCCCAGCAGGAGTTGCTGGCCCGTTTGTCCGCGCGCGTAAAAGGTGCGCGACACCTGTGCACCGCCAAATGAACGATTGGCGAGAAGGCCGCCGTACTCGCGCGCAAACGGAACACCCTGGGCAACGCATTGGTCGATAATGTTCACGCTGATCTGCGCCAGGCGAAATACATTGCTCTCGCGCGAGCGGAAGTCACCGCCCTTGATGGTGTCGTAGAAGAGGCGCTGGATACTGTCGCCGTCGTTCTGATAATTCTTGGCGGCGTTAATGCCGCCCTGTGCCGCGATCGAGTGCGCGCGGCGCGGCGAATCCTGGTAGCAGTAGCAGCGAACGTTGTAGCCCAATTCGCTGAACGTCGCAGCCGCCGACGCACCCGCCAGCCCCGACCCCACCACGATCACGGTGTATTTCCGCTTGTTCGCGGGGTTGACGAGTTTCACGTCGAACTTGTGCTTATCCCACTTATCGGCCAGTGCACCACCTGGTGCGCGCGCGTTGAGCTCGAGCGTCATTATCGAATCACTCCCAGAAGCACGGCCACCGGCACTGCCGTAAAGCCGAGCCAGACGATGAGCGCGATGACCGTCGCCACGCGGCGCTGCAGCGGATGATGCGAGGGTTTCGTCAGCCCCAGCGTGCGCACCGAGCTCCACGCACCGTGAAACAAGTGCAGCAGCAGGAACAGCATGGCGACGACGTAAAACGCGACGACCCACGGCACGTGAAAGGCGCTGATCACGTTGCCATACACATCAGTGTGGCTGAACGCCGGATACAGCGCGTCCGGCTGGCTCGCCAAGGGGAACACCGTCCCCGTCGTGAAGTGCAGGATGTGAAAGACGATGAACACGAGGAGCAGTACGCCGCCCCATCGCATGGTCCGCGATGCAACGGTGCTGACCTGCGGTTCTCGCTGCTGATACGCAATTGGCCTCGCCGCCTGCTTGATGCGTGTCAGCTGCAACGCCATCAGGACGTGAAGCAATAGCGCCAGGAGGAGCCCGCCGCGTACGAGCCAAAGTAACTCTCCGGTGCTCTTCAGGAGGGCACCATACGCATTCATCTTCGCCGCGCTGATGAAGACCTGAAGATTTCCTGCCATGTGCCCGACCACGAAGACAACCAGCACCAAGCCGGTCAGCGCCATGATCACTTTCTTGCCGATCGTCGAGCGGTACAGCGTCAACATCCACATCGCTTTCTTAACTCATCGCATGTCGTGGGTCGAGACAAGAACGGCAGCAAGCGGCTGGCGCCCCGCTGCCATACTTGCTACGGATCTACAGCTTGATGGCGGCCATCGGCTCACGCACGGCTTCGGCGCTCTTCTCGAGAGCGGCGCGCTCGTCTGCAGTCAGCTCGACCTCAATGATCTTCTCGAGGCCATTCCTTCCAAGCTTGCATGGCACGCCAAGGAACAGTCCTGACATGCCGTACTCGCCTTCGAGCCACGCGGCGCACGGGAGGATACGGCGCTGGTGGTTGACGATCGCCTCAGCCATTTGCACGGCGCCCGAGGACGGCGCGTAATAGGCCGAGCCGGTCTTGAGATGCTTGACGATTTCTGCGCCGCCGTTGCGCGTGCGCGTTACGATCGCGTCGAGCGTCGCCTTGTCCATCAGCTGCGTAATCGGAATGCCGCTCA
>JBDTMO010000798.1:0-2705 GCA_039934235.1 bacterium
TACGCCGCACGAAGCTCAAAGCCCGACTGCAACGACTGCATGCGGAGGTGATCCTCCTCGTTGATCATGACGCTCAAGCCGTCCGAGAGGTACACCGCAGCGCCGCTACGGAGTGGATGCTGGGGTTCGAGGCCCGCCAGTTCCTTGCTGACGAGATGCCGCTCGAACAACATCGCCCGGTCTGCCGACCCCAGTTCGTCCACCCGCACCATGAAGCTGTCCGGCATCGCCGGAATCTCCTGTAGGGCCGAACGTACCTGCGCCAAGACGCGCAAGCGCTCTCCATCGCGCGCTCGGCTCGCAAACGCGTAGCCGTCGACATTCCGGGCCAGCCGAACCCGCGTGGACAGCACGACGTCGGAGTGTTGACCCGAGGCATCGAGCCACCGCACCCCGCCGTCCGGAAGCAGCGAAAGGTCCAAAGTCATTCCAACACCCGAATTCGATCGCGGAGCTCCGCGGCCGCCTCGAACTGCTCCTGTTCGATGGCGCGCCGAAGCTTGTCGCGCAATTCACCCAACACGCCCGCCTTTTCCAGCACCTCTTCCTTCGGCGCGCGATACGCCCGGCCGATGTGCCGCGGTCCGCCGTGCACTCGGCGCAGCAACTCCCGCATGCTCGACTCGAAGGTTGTGTAGCAATGCGCACATCCCATGCGTCCTGTGTCGCGGAAGTCCTTCATCGTCAATCCGCAAAATGCGCACTTTCCCGCCTCGATGCTGGCCGGAACGGTCTGTTGCTGCATCGCCTGCAGAAACTGCCCGAGAGGATGTTTTGGAACGGCCACGGTTGTTTCCACGCCACGTTCCGCCGCGCACTGCTCGCAGAGGTGCAGTTGGCGCACCGCATTGTTCTCGATCGTCGTCAGGTTCACGACGGCATCGCGCTCATGACAGTTGTCGCAGACCATCTAGGCCACCACCTCCGGCAAGGCGATCTGGGCCAGCTGCGAATCCTCGAGCTGAAGAATACGATCGGCGCGGGCGGCCAGCGCCCGGTTGTGCGTCACGACCACCATCGCAACTTCGAGCTCGCGCGCCAACTCCGCAAACAAATCGTGCAGGCGTTCGCTGTTCATGTGATCCAGGTTGCCGGACGGCTCATCGGCCAGCACCACCGCCGGGTCGGCGGCAAGCGCGCGCGCGACGGCGGTACGCTGCTGCTCTCCTCCCGACATGGCCGAGGGGCGGTGTGTCATCCGTCCACCGAGGCCAACACGTTCCAGCAAGCTCTTCGCCCGCTGACGTGCCGCTCCCTCCTCCATTCCGCCAATGCGCAGCGGCATCATGACATTCTCCATTGCCGTAAACTCGCGCAACAGATGGTGAAACTGGAAAACGAATCCCACGGTGCGATTACGGAGTGCAGATATCGCGTCGTCATCAAGGCCCGAAAGCTCCTGCCCATCAATACGAACGATCCCGGCGGTCGGCCGGTCAAGGGCCCCCAGCAAGTGAAGCAACGTGCTCTTGCCGGCTCCGCTCGCGCCCGTGATGGCAACCATTTCGCCGCGATCGACGGTCATGTCCACCCTATCGAGCACCGTGATGGTCGCACCATCACCGCCCAGATAGGTTTTCGTCAGCGCCTGCACCTCGACGACACTCATTCGCGCATCGCCTCCACGGGCAGCAATCGGGAGGCCTGAATTGCCGGATAGATCGTTGCAATGGCAGCGATGAGCAGGCTGGCCGCCACCGTGACGCCGATGTCCACCGGCGATCGGTCTACGGGAAGATGATCGATGAAGTACACCTGCGGGTCGAGCTTGATCAGCCTGAACTTGTCCAGACCGAGCGCCGTAAGTACTCCAACGATGAGCCCCAACGACGTACCAACGACGCCGATCAGCGTTCCTTGCACGAGGAACACGCGCCGAATGGAGGCAGCCGGCATTCCCATCGCCCGC
Source organism: bacterium (assembly GCA_039934235.1). Classification (GTDB taxonomy): domain Bacteria; phylum Gemmatimonadota; class Gemmatimonadetes; order Gemmatimonadales; family Gemmatimonadaceae; genus AG11. The sequence goes on from JBDTMO010000798.1 coordinate 1,910, forward strand.
AGAATGCCGATTTCCTTGGTCTTGTCCGCGACCACCATGGTCAACGTACCCACGATGTTGAACGCGGCGACGAGAATGATCAGCAGGAGAATGAACGTCATCCCGAGCTTCTCGAGCTTCAACGCCTGAAAGAGCGCGTGGTTTTGCGCTTGCCAATCCTCCGTGCGGTACGGATAACCAAGTGTCGTCGCCAGTTTCTCGGCCACGTCCGCCGCGACCTCACGATTGGCGGTGCGTAACTCGAGACCCGTAATGTCGCGACCCAATCCGGCGAGCTCCTGCGCGACTGGCAGCGAGACGTAGATGTAGCCGTTGTCGTATTCGTACATCCCGGTCTCGAACACCCCCGTCACTTCCAGATGCTTTTCCCGCGGAATTGGCGTGCCGGTCACGGGACTGATTGCCGATCCGATGGTGGTCAGCGTGATGGAATCCACTCCAGGAACCACCCCGAGGCGGTTGGCGAGCTTGGCGCCAAGCACGGCGCCCTGCTGCTTCCCATCGGTCGTCTGGAATCGGAAATCACCCGAAGTGCGAAATGATCGAATCGTCGTCACCGGAGGTCCGCCCTCTCCCTCCGGAAGAATTCCCATGACGAACGCGCCGTCGCTGTACTTGTGCCCCGCACCCACGAGCGCCTTTGTCAGGACAAATGGTGCCGACGCAACGACACCCGGCTGCTTGCTCACTTTCTCGAGGATGGGCTTCCAGTCCTTCAGCACCATATCCGAGCCGTAGTTCAGCACACGCACATCCGGACTGCCGATGAGAATCTTCTCGCGCAGGTCGTTCTGCA
>JBDTMO010000799.1:0-2701 GCA_039934235.1 bacterium
GCGGCGCACGACGTTCAGCGCTTCCTGGCCACGGCGCGAGGTGCGGCCACGCCGCTCCCGCTTCGCGAGCTGTCGGCAAACGGCGGCGAGCGTTTCATCATTCAGTTCATCGAACCGGAAACGCCAAACCATCAGGCGTTGGGCCTGGACATCGCGTCGGAACAGACGCGCCGCTCGGCCGCACTGGCATCCATCCAGTCGGGCGCGGCGACAATCACGGCGCCGTTGACGCTGGTGCAGGCGTCCGTGGCTGGCCAAAATTCGTTCCTTCTGCTCCTCCCTGTTTTCCGCCCTGGCGCGCCTACCGCTACCGAAGAGGAACGCGATCGCGCCACAACAGGCTGGACGTACGCACCGCTCGTCATCGACGATGTGCTGCGCGACATTCATGTGCGCGACAGCCGACTGTCGCTCACACTGCGAGACAACACGACGGGCTCGCCGAACCCGTTCTTTGCGTCGGCAGGCAGCGAGCTACCCGCCACGGGCGGTCTCGCTCGACGAATCACATTTCCGGTATACGGCCGAAGGTGGGAAGCGGAAGTACGCGCCACCCCCGACTTCTGGCGCGAAGTCGATCAACTGCAACCCCGCGCCGTGCTCGCTGTCTGCCTGACGCTCGCACTATTGCTTGCCGCACTCGCCGCGTTCCACACGCGGAGCCTCGAGCGCGAGCGGCAAATGCGCGAGATGCGAGATGCGATGGCGATGTCGAACGAGGCACTGCTCGATCGTGCAGGTCGCGTCGCCGGCGTTGGTGGCTGGGAGATGGATATTCCGACTGGGGTCATCACGTGGTCCGCGCAGACCTATCGCATCCACGACGTCGGGGCGGACTATGTGCCCCGACTCGATACGGCGATGGCATTCTTTCCGGAAGACGCGCGTGCCGTGCTGCAGCACGCGGTGAATACGAGCATCGTGTCCGGCGCACCCTGGGATCTGGAACTGCCCTTCACCACGGCATTGGGGCGCCGCATCTGGGTGCGGACAGTCGGTACTGCAGAACTCGTAGACGGAAAGGCGGCCAGGCTGGTCGGCGCGTTTCAGGATATCTCGGCGCGAAAGGAGACGGAGGCGCTGCTGGAACACGAGCGGCACCTCTTCACTTCCCTGCTCGACACCATTCCGGACTCGATCTACTTCAAGGACACGAACTCACGCTTTCTCCGTATCAACAAGGCGTTGGCGCGCGAGCTCGGCCTGAACGACCCATCGGACGCGGTCGGCAAATCGGACGCCGACTTCTTCACGCCCGAGCATGCGGCAGCGTCGGCGCTGGTCGAACAGCGTATCATGGAATCGGGCGAGGGAATCCATGAAGAAGAAGAACACGCGTTCTGGTTGAACCGCCCGCCAACGTGGAGTCTCTCGACCCGCATGCCGCTCCACGATCGCAACGGACGCGCGATGGGAACGTTCGGCATCGGGCGCGACGTCACGGCGCGCAAGCTGCTCGAAGTGCAGCTCAAACGGACGAGCGACCGCGTGCAGCTCGCGGCGAACGCCGCGGAGCTGGGCGTCTGGGAATACGACGTTATCGCCGATTGCCTGACGTGGGACGAGAGGATGTTCACCATCTACGGCGCATCGCCGAGCGCCGGCGCCAAGCCATACGCGCTGTGGTCGGAGAGTCTGTACCGAGACGATCGCATCCGCGCCGAGCGTGAGGTCGCGGAGGCGGTGCACTGGGGCGTGCCCTTCGAGTCCGAGTTCCGCATCGTACGGAGCGATGGGGAGATTCGGTATGTCCAGGCAGCCGCTCTCGTTGTGCGCGATGCCGGCGGAGCCGTCGTCCATCTCACCGGTGTAAACCAGGACATCACGGACCACAAACGGGCCGAGCGAGAGCAGGTCGAGACGTCGTCATTGTTGCGAACCGTGCTCGACTCGGCATCCGGGGTTTCAATCATCGCGACGGACCCCGACCTTCGCATCACAGTTTTCAACAGCGGGGCTGAGCGCCTCCTCGGGTATCGGAGCGCAGAAGTCGTAGGATTCGCGACCGTCGCCCTGATCCACGATGCCGATGAAATGCGCGCATGGGCGGCGGAACTCACGGCGCGTCTCGGCCGTACTATCGATGTGCCCTCGGTGTTGAAAGAACCCGAGACACTTTCCACGCCGCGTGAATGGACCTATGTGCGCAAGGACGGAAGCCACGTCACTGTGTCACTGGTCGTCACGGCCATGCACGATGACGACGGACGGATTCTTGGATATCTCGGAGTTGCACACGACGTAACGCTCCAGAAGGAGACCGAGCGCTCGCTTCGCGTCTCGATGCACACCGAGCGGCAGGCGAATCAGGCGAAGAGCCAGTTTCTCGCCAACATGAGCCATGAGATTCGCACGCCGCTGAACGCGGTGATCGGACTGTCATACCTCCTCGGCAAGACCACGCTCGAACCCTTGCAGGAGACGATGCTCGGCAAGATCGGCATTGCGAGCAGGTCGCTGCTCGGAGTGATCAACGACGTCCTGGACCTGTCGAAAATCGAGGCCGGCGAGCTGATCGTCGAACGCGTTGTCTTCGACGTGCGCGGCCTGGTGCAGGATTTGTCGGACGTCATGTCGGTCAACGCAGAATCGAAGTCGATTACCTATACGCTGACAGTGGACGATGATATTCCGTTCAACGTCGAAGGCGATCCAACACGTCTCACACAGGTGCTCACGAATCTTGTGTCGAACGCCATCA
>JBDTMO010000800.1:0-2700 GCA_039934235.1 bacterium
GGCGCGCGGCGACCTGGCGCGCGAACGCGTGCGCCGTGGTCTACGTCAGGCCTTGCGCTCGCTTAAACAGACGGCAGACAGTTGTGGCGACGAGGACGTCGCCGATCTCGTCGCCGCGCACGAGAATGATGTCGTCGACCTCGACGCGCGCGCGCTCGCCTCGCTCGACGACGTAGCGACGCTGCTCGCACAGCCGGGATCATCGCTTTCGTCGATCGGCGCTCGCGTCAGCGCGCCGGCGGCTCCGCGCGCCCCGGTGATGACGCCCGTCAGGCCGTCAGCAACACAGCCGTCGGCGGTGGCGCAGGAGCGCGTGGCGCCCGCTGTCGCGGAACTGGCCGCGGCAGTGAGAACCACGGCCGCGCAACGTCCGTCGGCGCCCGTGGCTCGACTTGGCGACCTGCTCGATAGCGGCATCAAGTCACTCGGGGCACTCGGTCACACACCGCTCGGCACCAAGGTGGTGATTGCCGAGCAGCCTCCCGTAGCCATCGAAGTGTTGCTGTACCGAGGGCGCGGCGCGCTGCAGCGTTGCGTCGAAATCCGCGACGAAGCGCGAAGTAGTGGCGGGCCAATCGAAGCCGCTGCGCTCGACGAGCTCTTCGACCTGCTCGACCTCGCGCTCACGGACTGACCTGACATGAAATTAGGCTGGCGCAGCGCACTCGGCATCGTTCTGAGCGCAGTTCTTCTCTATGTGGCATTCAAGGATATCGAGTTCGCCAAAGTCATGGCGAACGTGCGGAAGGCGAACCTTGGCTTGCTCGCGCTCTCCGCAATTACGGCGACGCTGATCTTCCCAACGCGCGCGCGCCGCTGGCGTCCGATCCTCGATCCGGTGGCGCCAAATCTTCCCTTTGGGCCGCTGTGGCGTGCGACGGCGATCGGGATGATGATCAACAACGTTGCGCCGGCGCGTGCGGGTGAGCCGGCACGCGCATTTGCGCTCTCGCGATTCGCGCCTGTGGTGTCGTTTCCCGCAGCCTTCGCCTCGCTGGCCGTCGATCGCCTGTTCGACATGGTGGTCCTGCTGCTGCTGATGTTCGGCGCCATGCTCGATCCCGCATTTCCCACCGGCGCGCACGTCTTTGGCTTTACGATGTCGAGTATCGCCGCGAAGGGACTGGTACTCGTCGTCGTTGCGCTCGCGGGTATGTATGCGATGGTGTTGTTCCCGTCTCGCGTGCTTTCGCTCTACGAGCTCACCGCGCGCCGCATTGCTCCGAAGCTCGAGGAGAAGGGACGCGTTGCGCTCGTGGCCCTGATGCATGGGCTCAGCGTGCTGCGGAGTCCCAGACATTTCGCCGCGGTGTTCGCGTGGACGGTGGCGCACTGGCTGCTCAATGGACTCGCGTTCTGGATTGGATTCAAGGCGGTTGGCATCGAGGCGCCGTATAGCGCGGCGTTGTTCCTCCAAGGTGTCATCGCCATTGGTGTGGCCGTACCGCAGGCACCCGGCTTCTTTGGCGTGTTCGAGTTGTTCGGAAAGGAGGGGCTCAGCCTGTACGGAGTCAGCCCGGACTCCGCAGTCACCTGGGCCATCGGATTTCATTTCCTGTCGTTCGTGCCGATCACGGTCATTGGCGCTTGGTACTTCATTCGCGCCGGCCTTTCGCTCGGCGAGATCCAGAGCGTCGAGTCTGATAGCCGCGCGGAAGCGGGAGCGACACCTCCCTCCCCTCCGTCCGCGTGAACGCGGGCGGCGCACGCGCTGTCGAGGTGGCGGCGCAGGCGAAGGTGAATCTCCGGCTCCACATCCTCGCGCGCGAAGCCACGGGGTTCCATCAGCTCGAAACCCTGTTTCTGCGTCTCGAGCTCGCCGACACCATTCGCATTCGGCGCACGAGTGGCGAGCGTTCGATCGATGTGACCGGCGACGGAGATCTGTCAAACATTGGCCCGCCCGAGCGCAATCTCGCGTGGCGCGCCGCGGAGATGTACTTCGACGCCTCGGAGATGCGCGGTGGGTTCGCCATCGAGATCACGAAGCGGATTCCAATTGGTGGTGGACTGGGCGGCGGCAGCGCCGACGCGGGTGCCGTGCTCCGCGCGCTGGATGCGATGTCCGACTATCCCGACGGCGCACCACGCCTGATGTGGCTCGCCGCGCAGCTCGGGGCAGACGTGCCGTTCCTCACGAGCGAGCACGCGTACGCGCTGGCGTGGGGGCGCGGGGAGCGCATGTTGGCGCTCGACCCTCCACCGTCGCGGCAAGTGCTGCTCGTCGTGCCGCAGTTCAGCGTCAACACGGCGTCGGCGTACGAGTGGCTGGCCGCATGGCGCACGGCGCACGAGGGTGGGCGCCGCGACCCGCTGGCGCTGGACCGGGAAGCGCTTTCCGATTGGGACCGCCTTGCCCCGCTTGCGCGAAATGATTTCGAGTGGATGATGACGGAGCGCTATCCGGAGATTGCCGAGCATGTCGCCATGCTCTCGTCACTTGGTTGCAAGGTGTCGATGATGAGTGGCTCCGGTTCGACCGTGTTCGGTGTCGGGGTGCCGGAGAACCTCGACCTCGCGGATGCTCTTTTTGGCCCTGAAAACGAGCGGCCTCGGTACATTCTCACACAAACTGCGTCCCGAGTTGAGCCGGTCTCGGTGATCGAGTAGGTTTGTGGGCTGGTGGTGCCTGCTGCCCCTTCGTTCAATGGCAGGACAGCGGCCTTTGGAGCCGCGAATCTTGGTTCGAATCCAAGAGGG
>JBDTMO010000801.1:0-2696 GCA_039934235.1 bacterium
GCGACGTTTAGCGTAATCGAGAACGGCGTCTCGCTTCTTGGCCTCGTGACCATCGTGTTCGCGGCGGCTGCGTTCAAGGCCCATCCTGATTACGGCGCCGCCGTCCATGGATTGCTGCCGACCGCGCCGCACCAGAATCGCGCGCACTACTCGTTCATCGCCGTCAGCGTACTCGGCGCGTGTGTCTCGCCCTCTCTCTACTACTTCTATTGCTCCGGCGCGATCGAGGAGAAGTGGGACGAGACCTATGTCGCGACCAACCGCGCGATCGCGATAATCGGGATGAGCTTCGGTGGCTTCCTCGCCGTGGCGGTTTTGATACTTGCCGCCATTCTCTTTCACCCGATTGGAAAGTCCGTCGAGCGGTACCAGGACCTGGCAGCGCTCGTCACGCCGCTCTTTGGTCGCACTGGTTTTTGGCTGTTCGTTGCGTCCATGGGCATTGCGTGTCTTGGGGCGACGCTCGAAATAGCCCTCTCGCTCGCCTACCTGGTTGCCCAGGGCTTTGGCTGGCGGTGGGGCGAAGACCTGAAGCCGCGTGACGCTGCGCGATTCACAATGACCTACACCGCGCTCATTGGAGTCGCGTCGCTCTTTACGCTGTTCGGGTGCGATCCGCTCAAGCTGACGGAAATATCCATGGCGCTTACCGCCGCATCGCTGCCGATCGGGGTGTTTCCCTTCTTGATTCTCATGAACGACCGCACCTATCTCGGCAAGCATACAAACGGCGTCATCGGGAATGCGGCCGTGTTGGGCATCACCGCGATCGCATGCGTGCTCGCAATCGTGAGCATTCCCCTCGAGCTCATCGGCTCATGAAGATGCATCTCGTTGCCGACGTGCTCGACAGGTTGCTCACCGACAAGAACGGCGTGCACGCCGGTCGTGTCGATGGAATCATTATCGAGATGCGCGACGACCGCCCGCCGCGATTGGCGTTCGTCGAGGTGAGTCCGATCACCATGCTGTCGCGGTTCAGCGAGCGGTTGGCACTGTGGTTCGCGCGTATCGACCAGCGGTTCGGAAAGGAGCGCGGCGCGCCATTCCGCATTCCATGGGAACGGCTAGCTCGGCACGACCACACGTTGAGATTCGACAGCGCTGTCGAGAGCACGCCGATCAACGCCGTAGAAGACTGGCTGAAGCGGCATGTCGTTGAGCGGATCCCGGGATCATGATTTCAACCGCGCGCGAGGTGCATGTCGAACGCTTGCTCGGCCGACGCGTTCGCGACGAGAATGGCGTTGTTCTCGGTCGCCTCGAGGAATTCCTCATCGAGACGGTCGACGACGAGCCGGCAGTCACGGAGTTTCACATCGGAACTGCCGCACTGATCGAGCGCATAGGGGCGTTCTTCCTCAAGCTGCCATTCATCGGCGTCCTGGGCGGAACACCAACAGAGTACCGCGTCGCCTGGAACCTGATGGACCTGTCGGATCCGCGACGACCGCGCGTGCGGGCCGCGAAGCAACAACTTCACCGCGTGCCGCGCTAAGAAGCTGTTGTATGTTTTGCTTTTTTTTTGCGATCACAACCGTCCAAAGGCAATTGGATCCGCTGGTCATGCGACGATCAGGGCCGGCCGTCGGATATTGACAAATCCGATGCGCGCGCAATGTTGGGAAACATTCGTGAACGGAATTGAGTTGTTGAACGTGTGTTCACGAACTCGCCCTGTGACGCAAGCTGCCCACTCCCGGAGGGGCCGTGCCACTCAACTCCAACCCGAAGCCACACGTCGAATCCGAGCGCGACGCGCAGCTCGTCGCCCGCGTGCGCGTTGGTGACCAGGCGGTGTTCGAGAGCATCTTCCGGCAGCATCAAGAGGGGCTCTGGCGCTTCGCGTTCCATCAGGTGGGATGCGCTGAGACGGCGCGCGAGATCGTACAGGACGTGTTCTTCGCATTGTGGCGCAAGCACGCCGAGTGGGAGGTGACGTCCTCGATTTCGGCGTGGCTTTACGGGGCAGTGCGTCATCACATCCTCCGCCATCGCCGCACGGAGCGCACGGTCATGCGGATCACGGACCGGGCCAAGCGTGCCGTGGAAGCGGAGCGCGGTCCCGCCGCACCTGGCGATGTGATCGGCGTCGCGATGGGTGCGAACGCGCGCGATGCGCACGCGCTCGTCGAAGAGCGCGAGCTCGACGCGGCGGTTACCAAAGCGCTGGCTGCTCTTCCGGAGCGCCGGCGACTTGCGATGACGTTGCGTTGGAAGCACGACCTTACCGCCCCCGAAATCGCGTCCGCCCTCGGCACGACGCCGCAGGCCGTCCGGCATCTGCTGATGCGGGCCCGCGAGGAGATTGCCGCGCTTCTCAACCCGAAGCGAGAGTAGCGAAGGAACGGCGGAGTGGAACAGTTGCGCGTCGAGGTGGCACACAAGGGTGTGAGTTCCTCATCCCGACGCACCGCACCCGCCAATGCCTGACCGTCCTGAGTTCGATGGAATCGACCCTGAGTTGATCGGCCGCTACCTCTCCAGGGAAGCCTCGGAGAGTGAGATCAGGCTGGTTCGCCTCTGGCTCATCGCGCATCCGGAGGCAGCGGACCGCTTCGGGGATTTTCTGCTTCGGCTCGACGACGAGGCAAATCGCCCCGTCGCGCCGAGTGTCGACGCGGAATGGAGCGCGCTCCAAGCGCGCATCCAGGCGCACGAGGTGCAGATCACGCTGTTGCACGACCAGGCGCAGC